>CASECL010000226.1 GCA_949286445.1 uncultured bacterium
CCCACCGGAAACAACAAAATAGAATACTTCAATTTCAATCCCAAGTGGAATACCCGGTATCTTGATTACCTTACCAGTGTCGGCAAAGCTAAATTGCTTACCAGCGGCGTATTGGTGGCAAAAAACCGGGAAATGTCCCGGCTGCAGGTAAAAAGCGGGTTCTTTTATGACCGCACCGATGTGCCTTTTACCGGCGGAGATCCGGAGTTTTACTACACCAATCCGAATCCGGATGTAATCCCACGTCAGGGGCTGAGCAAAATTCTGCCGGAAGAAATGCTGTATGATTTATTACCCAGTGCTTATCGCAGCGAATACGATTGGCGTGTGCTCAATAATCTTGCCGGGGCGGCCAAATACGATACCAAGGTATCTGAAAACATCAATGCACAGATGGAAATAATCAACAGTGCCACGGCTACTGCCGCTGAAAAGCAGGCGGCTTATGTGAAACTCCAGGGGTATTTGCAGGAAGCGGCTCTGACGGGAGTGATAAATTATCCTTATTACAACCGCAATCCGCTTACCGGTTCGACGACGGATATGGATTATATGACATTGTCAGATACTTACCCCGGGGTTATCCATGGAAAAATTCAAATCCCCATGGTTCAGAATGGTTTTCTGTTTGATATGGCGGTATATCCGGTTGTTACCGGCAAGAGCGCGACCCTGGATTTCGGCTTTGGCAGTGTGTCGCTGCTGGGGTGGAATTCGGACGGTTCCGCCCGTTCGAGCCGGTCAAAATTCAACACCAAAGTTCAAGTCGGTTACGAAGGCAAAGACTTTGTGGTTGGCGGATTGAAAAAATCTGAAACCGTACGCAGTGTTACCGGATTTCCAATCCTGAAAGACATTCCATTGCTCGGACTGTTGTTTTCATCCGAGAGTGAATCCATTAAACAGTCGGAACTGGTGGCGGTGCTGAATGTAAGTTACTCACGTCCGCTTAATGAGAAAACTGATGCCGCAACCCTGGAAAGCGTAGGGAAAATCATTCAGGATGTGGAAAAAGGCGTGAACAGTCCGGTTCGCAACATGTTCTTCCAGCAATATTTGATTGACACGGATGAAATCAAGTAGTATATTACTCACCGTCAGCGCGGAGTAGAAAAAGGAACAACAGAAAGAGATGCTGAAAATGAGATTGCCGGGAGAAGAAATTATGGAAATAAGACCTTCCGGCAGTCATCACCTTCCTGCGCTTCTGCCGGCGGAGAGCCGGGAGGAACTGCTGGAAACCTGTCTGGAAAATATTCCCGGTCAACTGGCTGCTGATGTCAGGGCGGAAACGGAACGGAACAGAAGGCGTTACAATTATTTGCAGATTTTTCTGGTCATACTTGCGCTGGCGGCAGGATTTTTTCTGCTTTACCGGCTTTTTCCAGATACTTCAATAAAGATAGTCGAATCCGGCGCCTTGGAGATTGCGGATGAAAGCGGATCATTTCCCCGCGGGTCAATATACTACCGGGAATTTGCCTCCGGAGTTGAACTTTATAACGACAAAAAGTATGATGAGTGTTTCCGACTGCTTTCCCCGTTGTCTGAGAAAGTATGGAATGAACTTGGCGGGGAGGGGGGCAAATGGTATTTCCTTTATCTGGACTCAGCCCGGCGGGGGACTGTTTCTGCCGCAGACCGGGAAAAAGCCCGGGAATTTGCCATAAAACTGCGGGAAGCATTTCCGGATTCAATAGAGTTCCGGCTTTTTGAAATTGCGCTTACTCCGGAGCGGTATCTGAATTATGCCGCATTGCCGGAACGGGTGCGGGTAATTCCCGGAGTTTATTTCCGCCGGATAGATGAATTGGAAAAAAAGTATGACGCCATGGAAATCAAGGCGGAGGACAACCGACGCCGTCTGGAATTGCTCCGGGCAAAACTTCTGTTATCCAGTTTTGTTGCGCAAGGCCGCCCCCTGGATTATCCGGATGATGATCTGGAGTCACCCGGGGTTGCGGAACGGGAGGAAGCATTGCGTATAGCCCGCCGTTACCCTGACAGCCGGGAAGCCTGGGAGATGCGGAAGTTTATTGCCGAAACGATATTGGAACACTCCAATGCCGGCAATTTATATTACTGGGATGGAGTAACACGTTTTCTGGAGAAACCGCTTCATGATGAAGCTGCGGCAGCCAAAAAGATACTGGAGGAGAAGAAGTGAAAAAGTTTTTCTCTTTAAACCGCGCCGGGGAAACTCTGCTTGAGCCACGGGAATATTCCAATGGGATACACTCATTTCTATCCTGGAAATTTTATCTGGTTTTTGCCTTGTATGCCGGTGCATTTCTGGTATTTGCCCATGATCCGTTCTTTCATCGCGGCGGGATATTTGTTTATCAGCAGGGGGCGGTAACGCTTTTTCTTGCCTATGTGGTGGTCGGTGCGGTAAATTGGGAATTTAATATTTTCGGCAAATCATCCGGAGCAAATCTGCTTTTGCAGATTATGCAGATACTGCCCTTTTCACTTTTTCTCGCCCGATTGCTTTCAAGTCCGAGCGGGCCGCCTGCATCAGGGAGCTGGAAAGCGGAAGCGGTGGCTTTTGTGACAGAAACTTTTTCCGGAGCGATATCTGTAATTCCAGCCTGGCTGCGGGATTTTTTCTGCAACTGGGAGTCAGCGGTGCTGCTGCTGCTGATACTGCTGTTTTTCTGTTTCCGCAGTGTGCGGCTGAAAGTTGCCTTTCTGCTGGGGGTGCTGGTTTATTTAACGGGCATTAATATAATCAATGGAAGCACCGGCAATCTTTTTCTGGGAATGCTGCTTTTTGCCGGCGGGCTGGCATTGCAGTTCTGCCGATATGACCGGGTGGTGTTTTTTGAGAACGCGGTACGGCGGGTGGCTGACTGCGGAGCGCATACTGACCGGCATTTTGCCGCAATAGCGATGAAAACAGTGACCATGCTGTATGAAAAAGAACAGATTTCCCGGGATACTTTTCTGGAAATCGTGCATGATGAATATTCACATGAACCGGATTACCGCCCGGAAGAACTTTATCTGTACGCCGGTGAAGTCATGCGGCAGATGGTTTACCGCTGCGGTCTGGTGGAAATAAAGGGCAGCAGCAGCGGCTTTTATCTCAAGGTCAATCCATTGCTGGGATTTTATGATAATCTTCTTTCCTGTGCTTCTGTTCTGCCGCGGCTGGTGCTGGTACTGGCAATTTCAGTAATCTGGATAATTCTGCCGATAGATGTCATTCCGGATGCCATACCTTTTTTCGGCGTGCTGGATGATGTCAGCGTAGCGGTGCTGTCTGCTATGGCGGTAAATAACAGCGTCAGATGATTTGAAAAACCGGTTACTTTTAAGCAGTTTTTTCAGAGTTCCTGCTCCATAAGCATTGCGCCCCCGATCATGAAACCGGGAATGAACAGTATGGAGAAAACCGGAATCAGCAGCAGAAGAAAACACCCGGCCCCGAATCCGCTTCTCAGGCCGGGACGGCGGGAAAACAGCACCACCAGTTCACTTAAACTTAAATTCCGGTTGAACGCGCTTTCTGCACAGTAACTTACCGCATAACGGCGGCCGAGCAGAAATACCGAACCTATCTGCGGCAGCAGTGGAATAAATAACCCGGCAATGAATAAAAACAGATAAATTAAAAGCGTTACTGCGGCATATATTGCGCAGGATAAGGCATTGCCGAAATCTTTCCAGATGGGAATTTGCGGATTCGGTTTACCGTATTGGTCTTTTTCGAATACTCTTACCATTCTGGACATGAAATATGCTCCGATAAATTCAAAAAGCGAACTTGCCAGAACCGCCATAAGCACTGTCAACCCGATTCCGGTACCGCAATAAAGCAGAAACACCAGTATTTTTCCCAAAAACTCAAAATACCCTCCGGAGAATACGGCATGAATTTTTCCCGATACTGCAGGAAGAAGGCGGTAAAAGACCGCGTAAAACGCCAGAAAGTAAAATATCCCGGCAAATAACAGCGGAATTAACGCATAAAGATAAAGTCCCGGCAGGGAATAAAATTTTGTTATCCCCTTGAAAACATACTGCATCCCGGTATGAAAATCTTTTCCTGATCTATTTATATTCATAGAGATGAGAAAAATGCTATTGCTTAATTAAAATTTTTCAGCATTGCTTCAGCCAGCCGTATTCCGTCAGCGGCGGCGGAAACAATACCTCCGGCATATCCGGCAAATTCTCCGCCCAGATAAAGATTGTTTATCCCCTCTGCATTCAATTTTTCCCGGTCCCGGATAAAACGTACCGGACTTGATACACAGCTTTCCTGACCGATCAGTTTGCCGTATTTGACAAATCCGGGAGCAAAACGTTCAAAATATTTCACTGCCGCGGCCACCGCCCCGGCATGTGCCGGATAAAGCAGCTGATCTATCCGGGCGGGAGTTAATCCGGGCTGAAAACTGGAACGCCGGTTTTTAAGGGAAATTTCCCCCCGGATAAAGGCGGCGGCATCCTGAGCCGGAGCGGCATAATCTCCGCCTCCGAGGGTGAAAGCGCGGCGTTCCAGTGTTTCAATAAAATCCCAGGCCTGGAACGCATCGGAAAATAATTCCGGCTCAATTGCGCTTACCAAAGCTGAATTGGCAAATTCCCCGTCCCGTTTAAAATAACTCATTCCATTGGTGGTCAATTGTTTATCCCAGGCGGATGCCATGACCACCTCTCCGCCGGGGCACATGCAGAATGTCGCGCAATTTCCGGCGTTTCCCGGGCGTGACACCCAGTGATATTCCGCCGCCCCCAGCACCTCCGGACGCGAAGGCAGATGATACATTGCCCGGTCAATCATACTTTGCGGGTGTTCAATCCGGCAGCCGAGCTGAAAAGTTTTCAATTCATGCTTTACGCCCTGACGGATGAAATTCTTTGCCAGTTTTCTTGCGCCCAGTCCGGCGAAGATCATTACCGCATCAGCAGAGTATTTTTCGCCATTGTCAAGCACAACCCCCCGGCATTTGCCGTTTTCCAGCCGGAGGGAAACAATTTCTTTGCCGAAGTGAAATTCAGCCCCGTCGCCTTCCAGCTTTTTCCGGAAATATTTTGCCGCCTCCACCAGTTTGTCAGAACCGATATGGGGCCGCTGCAAAAAGGTAAGTTCCTCCACCCCTGAAG
>CASECL010000227.1 GCA_949286445.1 uncultured bacterium
GCGTCAACCCAGACACAATTTTCCGGTAAACCGTCAATTTTATGCCGGTCAACCACGCAGACTCTGCCGCCATGAGAAGATATGGCATGCAAAATCCCTCTCCCCACTTTGCCGCAGCCGAAAAGGACGAAATCCCGGCCGTCAAAATCTCCGTATCCCAATTTCTGCATGGCACGGAAAAATCCGTCTCCAGTCCCCAGCGCAGTCTCAATTTCCTTGATGGTACTGGTGTCCGCAATAATAACCGGGGATGAAGCATTGCGGTAACGGTAAGCTCCGGAACGGGTTAATTCTGTATATCCGGAACGGCTGGATATACGGCAATTTACTCCGCCGCAGTCCAGCACCACATCAAAAGTTTCATTTGAACTGCCGTTTTCAACCGTCTTAATGCCGTACTTTTCCAGAACCGGAATAATGTCCGGATCAAATGGTATTCCATTGCCGTATGCGGCAGTTAAATCCGCTCCTCCCGCCAGCAGCGCAAGATACTTGCACATGGTGTTGCGGAACACCGGCGTAGCATCCAGAACCTTTCTGCCGGCAAACGGTTTTTCCACGCTGAAGCGTTCCATCTGTGCGGCAAGAGCGGGAAATTCATCCCGCCGGTAGAATTGCAGTAAAAAATCCAGCATCCCGTCATACGGAGAACAAGACATAGACCACATCTCCGTCCTGCATGACATAATCTTTTCCCTCGGTATGCAGTTTGCCTGCCGTTCTGGCCGCGTTCCAGGAACCGCATTCCACCAGATCTTCATAGGAGACGCGTTCCATCCGGATGAAGCCGCGCTGCATATCGGTATGGATTTTCCCCGCCGCTTCCGGGGCGCAGGCTCCGCCGTTTACTGTCCAGGCCCGGGTTTCATCCTCTCCGGTAGTGAAAAAGGTTATGTAATTGAGCAGCCGGTATCCGGTATGGATGACCTTTTCCAGGCCGCGTTCGGTAATACCCAGATCGTCCATGAAAAGCTGGGCATCGTCCGGAGAAAGCGCATTAAGCTCCGCCTCCAGTTTTGCGCATACCGGAACAACCTCCATGTGATGTTTTGCCGCGCATTGCCTCAGACTCTCCGCCGCCGGGTCATGGTCAAAGTTCCGGAATGTTTCCTCGTCCGTATTGGCACAGACAAATGCCGGCATCAGCGTAATCAACCCCAGCGTTTTGGCCACCGCAACTTCTTTTTCACTGAAATCCTGCAAATTGGGCATAGTTCCCTCAGAGAGCTGTTCAATCAGCCTGGTGATTGTGCCATGTTCAAGTTTTGCCGCCGGGTCGCCGGAACGGGAGGATTTGTAAGCTTTGTCGCGGCGTTTTTCCAGCATTTCCATATCCGCGAGCATCAATTCAGTCAAGATGACCTCAAGGTCGCCGGCCGGATCTATTTTGCCCTCGACATGAACAACATCACTGTCTTTAAATAATCTTACCACATGAGCAATGGCATCTACATTCCGGATATGGCCGAGAAACTGATTTCCCAGCCCCTGACCGCAGCTTGCTCCTTTGACCAGTCCGGCAATATCGATGAACTTCAAACTTGACGGCACAATTCTTTTTGAATGCTCCAGATCTGACAGCACCTGAAGTCTTTTATCCGGCACCGCGACTACGCCCACATTGGGTTCAATGGTGCAGAAAGGGAAATTGGCAGCCTCAGCCTTGGCCGAACAAATGGCATTGAAAAGGGTTGATTTGCCCACATTGGGCAGACCGACGAAACCGCATGAAAAACTCATATTTTTATAATCACCAAATTATTACAGTGTTTCAGATATACACAAACCGGGCTGTAACTCATAAATACCCGGCACGAGACAGTCTTGTGCTCTCCCGGTATTCAGTAACTGAAGGAGATTGATAAAGAGAGACTTAATCTGTATTCAGACTGTTTTAAAATTAAATGCGGTCGATGTCCGTTGCCGAACACGACCGCATATATTCTCACAGTAAACTGCTGTGCGCCGCCTTACTGGGCGGTGACGATGGGAGAATCATCGTAGAAAAGATTGTAAGCGTTGTGATCAACATCAACCACCCACGCCGGACGCATGATCGGGCCGTAACCCCAGCCGCTTTCAAGCTCGTCCATCGGGCATCCCGGCAACGGGAAGGGGAAAGTTACAATATCAACCACGCCCACAACTTCGCGGGCCACAGTCCAGGCGATGCCTTTGAACACGCCATAGGTCAATGAGGCGATCGCGCCCTGATCATTGTTTACATCCCACGGCTGAATGAGCAACTCCAGCGGTCCAAAGGCAACGTTCGCAACACCGCGTCCAAGTTTCTCAAGCGGATATTCGATCCAATTCGGACCGGTCGCCGCCGAAGCGTTGAATGCGCCGAAGAGAGACACCGCCAGGATTGCCGCCGCAAAAAACTTTTTCATTCGATTTTCCTTCCAATAGTGCGTTATTTATGGTTTTAAAACGATTGGTTATCACTGACACTGCCACCAATATAATTACTTTTGCGGAAAAATCAAGAAAAAAAACGAAAAAAAACCATTTTTATTGAGAAATTTTCCGAAAACAGTGCTATCTTATAGGGAATGATGAAGACAAAATGGAGTTTTACACTGATTTTATGGACAAGATGGACAATTCAAGATTTGCATCGCTCACACTTCTGAAGCACTCAGAACACAATTACCCGACGGAGCCGGATTCTTCTCCGCTGGAGGCGTTCGACAATCTGTATTCCTCACGTGATTATGTAATAGAATTTGACTGCCCGGAATACACTTCACTCTGCCCGGTTACCGGACAGCCGGATTTCGGGCATATAACTTTGCGCTATGTGCCGGATAAAAAATGCGTGGAAAGCAAATCACTTAAACTGTTTCTGTATTCATTCCGCAATGCTTCCACATTTCACGAAGAGGCGGTGAACAAAATTCTTGACGCGGTAGTTGAGCTTTGCAAGCCGCGCCGGGCTGAAGTAATCGGACATTTCCGGCCGCGGGGAGGGATCGCAATTACGGTAAAGGCAACCTATGGAGGAAAAATTGAATAGTTTCTGTTTCGTTGAAAACGGCGGTGTGGCGACGCCGAAAGGCTTTCGGGCCGCCGGTGTAACAGCAAAGTTCAAGCGCAGCGGAGCTTTGGATTTCGCCGCACTGTATTCTGAAGTGCCGGCAAATTTTGACGGTGTGTTTACTTCCTGCACCTTTGCCGCGGCTCCGGTGCGGCTTTGCCAGAAGCGGGTGAGAGAATCGGCTTTTGCCCGGCTGGTGATTGTCAACAGCGGTATTGCCAATGCCTGTACCGGTTCTGACGGAATGGCCGCGGCAGAAAAAAGCTGTGAACTGGCCGCAGCTGAATTCAATGTTCCGGCGGAATCGGTTTTATGCGGTTCCACCGGCAGAATCGGGGTTCAGCTGGATATGGAGAAAATTGCTGACGGAGTGAAGCTTGCCAAAGCGGCGATGAGCCGGAATGGCAGTCTTGATGCCGCCAAAGCCATCATGACCACTGATACCGTGCCGAAAAGCGCGGCGGTGGAGCTGGATATTGACGGGAAAAAGGTTTTTATCGGAGCGATGACCAAAGGTGCAGGGATGATTGATCCCCATCTGGTGCGGGAACCCCATGCCACCATGCTCTGCTATATAACCACCGATGCAAAGCTGGATAATGAGCTGATTGGCGACATGCTTGCCCGGGGGGCGGACAACTCTTTCAACCGGATTACGGTTGACGGGGATATGAGTACCAATGATACCGTACTGCTGCTGGCCAACGGGGAATCGGGAGCTGAAGTCAGAAAAGATACTCCGGAAGCGGAAAAATTCTATGCCGCTTTGCTTGCGGTCATGCAGAAGCTTGCCCGGATGATGGCGGCGGATGGCGAGGGGGCAACCAAGTTTGTTGAAGTGAGAATAACCTCAGCTCCCAGTGAAAAAGATGCCCGGCTCTGTGCCGAGGCAGTGGCTAATTCATTGCTGTGCAAAACCGCCTGGTTCGGCGGCGATCCGAACTGGGGAAGAGTGGTGGCGGCACTGGGATATTCCGGCGCAAAATTTGATCCGGATAAAGTAAGTATCAAATTCGGTGAAATTACCGTAGTTGCCAATGGAAGAGATGCCGGAGTACCGGAGAGCGAACTGGCAGATACCATGGCAGCCAAAGAACTGCTGATTTCTGCAGATCTCGGCAGCGGTGACGCATCCTATTGGGTTTGGACGTGCGATGTATCCTATGAGTATGTAAAAATCAATGCGGATTATCATACTTGATACCTGGTAGCACCGGTTGATTTTCAGCACGTGAGCCGGGAAAGTACGGATCGTATGTTTTTGAGTGGATTAATAAAATTTTCAGGAAAATAGTCTTAATGAAACGGGATAAAATAAAGGTTCTGGTTATTACCGGATACGGACTTAATTGCGAAAAAGAAACTGCAGCCGCTTTTAAAATGGCAGGAGCGGATCCGGAGTTGGTACATCTTTCCGACATGGTGTCGGGAAAAAGAAAACTGGATGAGTTTCAGCTTCTGATTTTCATCGGCGGATTTGCCTTTGGCGACCATTTGGGATCGGGAACAGTCTTTGCCAACCGGGTGAAATTTGCCATGCAGGATGATTTGCAGAAATTTATTGCCGATGGCAAACTTATAATGGGGGTATGCAATGGGTTCCAGACGCTTACCCGTTTGGGGCTGGTGCCAGCTCTTGATGGGAAATACTTTGTTCAGGAGGTGGCACTGGCTCATAATGACAAGGGTGTTTTCCGGGATGACTGGTGTGTGCTTAAGGCCAATCCTGCCAGTCCCTGTGTCTTTACCCGTGGCATAGATCAGGTGCGTTTGCCGCTGCGTCATGGAGAGGGCAAATTTGTTGCCGAGCCTGAAGTTCTTGCCGAAATAGAGCGGAAAAATCTGGTAGCTGTCCGTTACGTTGACTCCAATGGAAATCCGGCGGAAAATTTTCCGGAAAATCCCAATGGATCGCTGAACTCCATCGCCGGAATTTGTGACGAAACCGGACGTATTTTCGGCCTGATGCCGCATCCGGAAGCATTTTTGTCGCCCTTCAATTCTCCAGACTGGACGCTGGACAAGGTAAATGGCAAGCTGGCGGCAGAGGGTGAGGGCGTAGTGTTTTTCCGTAACGCAATTGATTACATAGAGGAAAATTTTTAAATGTCAATGTCAAAGCGAAATATCTGGCTTCTGGTGCTGGTATTGATTGTGATCGGTGCCGGTATGATTTATCTGGCCAATTGGAGTTTTAATGAGTTTGACGGGGTGAAAACCCTTTTTGCCGGGGAAACCTCCAGTCCTGCGGTGGGTGAAGTAGCGCCCGGAGATTCGGCAAGTCTGGCGGAA
>CASECL010000228.1 GCA_949286445.1 uncultured bacterium
CGCATAATCCACCGGCTCGTTTCCATCGCCGTCCTTGTATGCCATACCGATACGGAACAGTGCATCCGGATTTTTTTGAGCCGCGGATTTCTTATACCATTCCATTGCCTTTTTTATATCCCGGTCCAGACCGCCGCGGCCCTTTTCATAAAACAGACCCACCCGATACTGGGCTTTGGCATGATTCAACGGCGGCTCCGCCGCTTTCTGATAACAGGCCAGGGCATCCGTGTCGCTGGCGAACCAGCGGCCCTTGCCTTGTTCGTGCATCTGACCAAGACGGAATGTTGCCTCCGGATGCCCTTTTTCCATTGCCGTCTTCAGTCTTTCCACTGCATCTTTGTTGTCGCCGTTTTTTATCAGTTCTTCCGCTTCGGCAAATTCAGTTTCTCCCGGAATGGCCGCCTGCTGTTTTCTTTCCAGAACGATTTTGTGTATTGATTGCGGCTGCAGTTCCGGAATTTGAATGATTGATTCTGCTCCTCCTGAAATTCTCCACCTCAGGGTGTAAGCTTTAAAGGGAGGAAGCAAAATATTTTTTTTCAGCGGTTCCCATATCCCGAAAAGATTGATGAATATTTTGTCATCAATTTTCGTTGAGATTTCCAGGGTGGCATCCTTTTCCGCAAGATATATTTCAGCCGTGCATTTTTCCTGCTCAGGGGTTATTTTCAAACTTTGAACTGCCGGACGGATTCCGGTACCCCGCAGCGACAAGGTATGATTTATCCGGGTCAGTTCCATTTCATACGGAAATTTTGTGATTTTATTCCATTCACCCTCATCGACCCGGATATCCACTCCGTTGTGATTAATAAATTCCAATAATTTGGCACTGCCGTAAATTTTGACAGTACAGATGCACATTTCATGCTTGAGATCCACCTTGACGCAGGTGAGCGTCCGGCTGTCCGAGACCGGAAACGCCCTTTCAATCGTCTTGAAACCGGGTGCAGATACTGAGAGCTTGTATTGTCCCGCCGGAACGTTGAATTGAATTTTCCCGCTGATCGGGACGCGCTGCAGCGATAATTCCCGCCCGGTATCATTTGTCAAAACAGCTTTCGCTCCGACCGGGGTTATTTCAGCAAAAACTGTGATTTTTTTCACTCCCGGCACCGTGGCGTCCGTGACTTTTGAACCGGGAGAACTGGATTGTCCGGATTCAAGTTTGCCGCGTTCCTGTTCCAACAGCCGCTGTTCTTCTTCGAGTTTACGCTTTTCCATGTCCAGCATCGCGGCATTATCCGCAGCGGATGACTTTGCCGGTACGCTCCGGTTTTCCGTACCCGGCGCCGGGGAGGTCTGTCTGCCGGCGGCGGCATCTGCGGCAGTGTTATCCGTCTCCGGTGTACCGGGGACAAAAACTTCTGATGAACCCGGATCGCCAAACGTAGTATCATGCACCGTTTGCGCGGAAAATGGTGCATCCGGAATGGACGGCGGCGCTGTCAGTATGAGGGTGACCGGCACCCCGATCAATAAAAGTGTCACCAGCGCGACAGCTCCGTAAAAAATCCGGATATCCCGGTGCATGGCATCGATCATGCGGGCGCAGACCGGGATCTTGCGCAAAGAGTTTTCCAACTTCAACAGCACATGACGCATCAGCCAGGTGGAGACGGGATTGCCCGTGGTCGGAGTCAGTGAAGCGGCAGTATAATTTCCGGCTCCGGATTGTTCCAGAAGCTCCCGGATGCTTTTCTGCGGGTCGGAATGGGGCGGAATAACGTTCAGAGAATGTATCTCTTTAAGCAGCTCCTCCGCGCTGTGCTGGCGCTGTTTAGCCTGTTTTGACAACATTTTCATAACCATCCGCGCAGTTTGCGGAGAGATGGAATCCACCAATGCGCGGGGATCGGGAACCGGATCGGAAACTAACTTTGTCAGAATATCATACGTGCTTTTCCCGGGATACGGAATTTCCCCGGTAAGCATTTCATACAATGTTGCGCCCAGGCTGTAGATATCGGCGCGAACATCCACGGAATGGGCGTCCTGCGCCTGTTCCGGA
>CASECL010000229.1 GCA_949286445.1 uncultured bacterium
CCAGCTGCTTGACTACTGCCGCCAAAGCGGACAGCAGATCTCCCTGATAACACTCACTCAGCAGATGAGCGACAACTTCACTGTCGGTATCTGAAGCAAAGACATGTCCTCTTTCAATAAGGTGTTTTTTCAGATCCAGATAGTTGTCAATAATCCCGTTGTGAACCACTGCAAACCGTTTTTTCTCATCGCAGTGGGGGTGAGCATTGGGAGTGTTCGGCGCACCGTGGGTAGCCCATCTGGTATGGGCTATTCCCGGAGTGCACATTCTGGACAATTCCGGATATTTTCTCACTTCAGCCGCCAGGTTGGCAACTTTGCCGACACTTTTCACACAGGTTATTTCCTTGCCAGGAGTTTCCGGCAAAAGCGCGATTCCGGCAGAATCATACCCCCGGTATTCCAGCCTTTTCAGGCCGTCGAGCAACACTTCCGAGGTAATTCTGTTACCTACATATCCAACAATTCCGCACATAATCTCTGTTATCTCCCGAAGTTTTCCCGGATGTACGCTGCCGCGCTTTCCAGATCCGGCAATATTTTCGTGCAATATCTGGCCATCCAGGGGCTGCAATCCTTGAATTCAAACGGAGAGAACGCCACTACAAATTTACCCAGATTATGTGAAGCATAAAATACTTCCATACTGGTTCCGATCGATGGCTTGTTATAATTTACCAATATCAGATCAGCATCACGGACGTCCTGCAGGTCGAATTCCACAATCTCATTGGCACTGTCCACCTTGCGGTCAACAAATTTCCTGCGCATGGGATCAAGAAGCTCAAAAGCATCTCCCAGCATCTTTTTGGTTGCCTCCCGCCACTCTCTTGCCTGTCCCTCATGTTCATCCATGATGGGTCCGGAAAGATAAATGGCGAGAGTCTTCTTCTTCTTTTTCGGCATTAAACCGTATTCTCCATTGCTTTATTCTGCTCACTTTGCCGCCGCGATTACCGCATTGAGCGAAGAGGCCCAGAAACCGCTCTTGGGTGCATATTGGCTGAGCATGTCAAACTCTCTTTTGTCCAAATGGATATAAAATTCAATATCCTTTACGCCAAGTGCACGTCCAAAACGATGGTAGATCAAGTTTTTCACCTTCCGGTCGTTCAAATCCAGCACCACCTGTTTCTTTTTAAGTATTGACTCGGTAACAATTTTGTTGTTGTCAATTGAAACTACTTTTAAAAGTTCACGGTTATATTCAATAGGTTTATTCAAATACTTTGCCGGATCTTTCAGTGCCTGAGAAACCTTTACACATACAGCATATTCTTTTTTGGCGTTGCTGATGGCGTCTTTGACTGATTTCAGTGCCGCGGTTTCTTCCTTTTCCGGATCAGAATAAAGATCCCGGTTCAACTGTGAAAGACGGGTGTCAACATCAATGATTTTGTTTGATTTTTCCTTGAGCGATGCTCCGAAGAGTTTGGGTATATCATTCTGCAGTGCCCGACAGCGGCTTACAAAATCACGAACCCGGGCGCGGTCAACCACCTTTGCCGGTTTGGGCGGTTCAGCCGGCTTGGAGGACGCAGTGGAGCTCTGGGTGCCTGAAGATGTTGCGGCAGTGCCGGCAGATGACGGGGCCGGGGATGCTTTTTCTGCAGCAGGAGCATTGTTTTCTTCTGCTTTGCCGGCAGCATCTGCTTCTTTATTTTCTGCCCCTGATGCATCCTTTTTGCCGGTAATCTTGCTGACGTAAGGCATGATAAAATCACGTCCCCTGGCGTAGTATTTAGCCGCGTTTTCCTTTGCATTGGCCGGCACCAGGCCAGATACCCAGGCATAATAAAACGCTCCGGCAAAAATGGCGATAATAAGTACTACTCTGAGCCAAACCGGTACTTTGAATTTAATTTTCTTTTTCTTTTTATTGCCGCTTAATTCCTGACTGAGATTTTTTACTACCGGTGGCGCGGCATTGGCATTTTCCGGAGTATGCATATTCGCCGCGGAGAGTTTACGCCCGTGTTTAGGCGGGTTCACTTTGGCCGCATTGCTGCCATCGGCCCGGACGTTGCCGGATGAACTCTGACTTTCTCCCTCCGGCTGGACTTCCGGAACGCTGGGTGATGGAACTCGATTTCCGGCGGCTGGTGCCGGAGCAGACGCTGCTGCCGGTGCAGGTGCAGATGCGGCAGGTTTGCGTATCGAAATTGCCGGACGGGGCGCGGCATTGTCATCAGTTTTTGTTCTGGGTTTTATAGAAATTTTGGGTTGACTGCTGTTTTCAGACATGGCTAACTTCTTCTCCAGTTTCTGATTATTGGCGGCAAGCCCGATACCGATTCCGGCGGAACTTCCGCTTTTATTTTCAAGATAATCATTGAGCATTTTCACCAGTTCAGCTCCGTCCGGGC
>CASECL010000230.1 GCA_949286445.1 uncultured bacterium
AATTTTGAGCTTGCGTACGACAGTACGCGGCGCTCTCATTTCCTAAAAACTGTCTCAAAATAGGGTTTTGCATAATCGACTATTTATACGCAAGTATGAAAAAACGTAAAGCGTTTACAGGACCGCGTATGTGAAGTGCCGGAAAATAAAACCATAACGGTTAAACCGATTCCGCTCCTCTCTGAATACAATGCCGGGAAAATAAAAAACGGGATGAAAATACCAGCACACTTCGTCTGATATTTTCATCCCGCAGGGGAGAGAGCGTTGTTATTTACCGGTGTTGCCGAAGTCAAATATTACTTTGCCGTTGCGGCTCATTTTTACCAGAGTACGGCCGTTGGCAAGTTTTTTGAATTCAAACACGTCAGTTTGTCCGGGGAATTTCACCTCAAGTTTGTTCCGTTCTGCATTCCATTCTGTTTCCGGCAGAGCGTCGCCATGGCGATGGGGGTAGAGCAGCATTTTGAAGTTGGCTTCATCAGCACGGGTACCCATTACCAGACGTTTTCCGATGCCCATGCTGCGGAGATAGAACTGGTGCAGGTCATCATTCTTGAGCTTTTCATAACTTTCCAGCCGGGGCAGTACACCGAGTTTCGGATCCACCGGCTCCCGGTGATCCAGCACCCGTACCAGAAGCATGGGTTTGCCCTTTACCGGATCAAACTGACCGGTGCGCTGGGTTTCACCCATGCTCAGTTTACGGTTGGAACTGACCCGGCGCATGGAGGAGTCGCCCAGCAACATCTCATAATCACCGTATTTGCGGCGGTTGGAAATGATATTCACTCCGATATTTTTCGGATTGTTGGTCTCCACCGAAGCCAGGGTGCGGCTGCGGGAAAGTTCCACATCGTGGAGCATGGGCAGGGCAATTTCATAGAGATGTTCCTGATCATCCTTTTTCACGTCATCGATAACGAGCACATAAGGATATTTGCCTTTGACCAGACCGGCGGTGCGGAACGAATATTGAACCGGATAATGTTTGAGGCGCATCGGCCAGGTGTCCTCCTGCCAGATCAGCGGATTGCCATCCAGGCGGCCGGAATAATATTCCGCCACTTTACGGAGGGGATCACGTTCCGGTTTTTCGCCGGGATAATATTTATCAAGCAGTTTGTCGCCTACCGAAGCATAAAATTGCCATTTGTCCGGCTGTTCAATCCCCAGCATTTTTTCCGCAGTTGGTGAATGCAGCCACATCCAGTCGTAGCAGTATTTGGTATCCACCGCCCCGAAAACTGCCTCCGGAGTGATAACCATATCCAACCACTGTGCCGGAGTCGGGAAATACCCCTGTCCCCGTCCGTCAATGGTGAATACCGCGTGATGACCGCTCTGAGTGCTGCGCCAGCCGTCCATGACCCAGATTCTGCCGTCTGCTTCAAGGATGAAGTTTCCGCGGTCGGAGTGATCGTGGGAGATAAAACGGGTGTCATGGCGGGCTTCAAGCACAAAATGCACCGCATCCTGATCATTCCAGCCGGAACGGGAATTTAAATTGCCGCGTTCGGCATCAAAACGGTCAACCGGCAGGGAGATATCACGTTTTGCGGTAAGGGCGGACTTGCTGTTGCCGGAGGGATCGGTAATGTAGCTCAACAGCGCGACCGGCGGTATCCCACGGAAAGATTCCGGCAGATTGAGTGAAGCGTGGTAATCAAGAGCTTTGTTTTCCGGAGCAAAAGTTTTCCAGATCAACAGCATTTCCCATGGCGGACAGGCAATGCTTCCGGTATCGCCGCCGGTCTGATAGAGATTAAGCGGATTGGGTGATAAAGTATAATCCATCCACCTGGTGATCGCATTGAAGTGCGGCTGGGCAAAATAGTTGACATCGCTTCTTCTGCCCGCGGCAGTCATCAGCATAAGCATAGGCACCGACTGACCGAAAGTATAATTCATCCCCTCGGTACTGGTCCCGTCCGGTGAATAGCAGTAAAAGAGGTAATCCCGCAGTACTTCCACACCCCGGTCAATAAAACGCTGATCAAAAGATTTTCGGCCTTCCAGCAGATAATATCCCAGTGTCACGGGGAAACGCATGGGAATATGATTCCACATCCGCCACGGCGAAGGCAGTTCCATACCCTCCATCCAGATGGTTGAATAGCGTTTTTCCATCCGGGCAAGAGTTTTTTCCCGGTCTTCCGGAGTCATGGCCCCCAGGGTGAAATCCGCCAGCTGGACATTGTTGAAGGAGAAAAAGTTTTCAGTGGTCACCTTTTCGTCATCAATCAGCTCAAAGTACTTTGCCGCTTCAGCCGCAATGGCTTTGAGTTTGGCATTGTCACCCTCAATATCAGCAAGAAACGCCTCCGCCGCCAGCACACCTGCCACATCGCCGAAGCGCATGGAGCGGAATTTTCCGCCGTCATTCTGCTTCAATGCCCGGAAAGTTACTCCGGTACGGCCTTTGCCGGAACGCATTTTTTCTGCTTCCGTGCGGATAAG
>CASECL010000231.1 GCA_949286445.1 uncultured bacterium
AGAGGATTGCCAGAACGGTGGCAAACTCAAAATAGGTTAATTTTTCCTCCGCTATCCTCCCGGCGATTACTTCAAGATCAGCTTCTTTCGCCGGGATGGAGTTGATACGGAAGCGTTCCCCGAAATCAACCAGATGAGGAGACGAATAAAATCCGGTTTTAAATCCTGCTCCCCGCAGTCCGGCTTCCAGCATTGCCCCGCATGAACCTTTGCCATTGGTTCCGGCAATGTGGATAAAGCGCAAATCTTTTTCCGGACTGCCCAGTTTTTTCAAAACGCTTTTCACCCGTTCCAAGCCAAGCTCCATGCCAAACCAGTCCCGTCCGTTAAAAAAATTATTCAACATAAATTTATGCCGACACTTCTCTGCGGATAATCCGCTGTTTTATTAAATTTTTCAACTCTGCATTCTTACAATGTAATATATGTGCCTTGCCAATACGCTTGTTCAAAAGGCTCTGCTTACTTCCGCCGCGCCATCATCTCTGCCAATCGGGGCGGGAACACAAACATTCACCTTTATTGCAAAGCATTTTCTAATTTCTTGCTTCCGCCTTGGACCAGGACGGCATGGACAAATTATTTCCGGTGGAAATAAGCAGTCTGGATTTTCCGGTTCTGGTATCAACTACCATCAGGCGGGACTTTCCTCCGTCACTGCGTTTGCATACCACATGGCGATTATCCGGAGCCCAGCTGGGGGATTCCCACACTCCGCGATCCCGGGTTACGATTTTATTCTCTCCGGTTTTTAGATTATAGAGAGCCAGAGCATAACTGCCGTCAACTCTGGTGGAATAGATAATTTTCTCTCCGTCACTTGACCAATCCGGGGTTACCGCCTCGTTTCCGATGCTGGGCAAACGTCTGGCTTTTCCGCCATTGGAAGAGATAATATACAGCCGCGGTCTTCCGCTGGCGTCTGAAACGAAACAAATTTCACTGCCGTCAGGGCTGAAACAGGGTGATGCCTCGACTGATTTGTTATTGGTAAGACGTTTCATGGCTGATCTGGAACGCAAATCGCGGACATAAAGATCCACCTGATGATCCCGGCTGCCGCTGGAAATCATGGCGATACGTCCATTGCGTTCATCAAAAGCCACCCCGACATTAAGTCCGTTCAAACTGGTTAAACGACGGCTCTGCAAAGGTTTAACTCTTGTTTCTACAATATCGCTGGTGGACTTGTTATATTTTGTATAGCCCACACTGCCGCCGGAAAACCAGGCCGGTTCAACACACAAAGTGCGGTAATAGGTCAGCTGCTGAATATTTTTTCCGTCAATATCGCAAAGATAAATATTCTTTATATTTTTTGCCGTATCGGCGCAGAAAGCTATTCTTGTGGCGCAGAAACCTTTTATTTTCAGATCTTTAAATGTTCTCTCCAGTATTGCATCCACCAACTTCTTGGCACTTTCTCTCGGATCAGTGCCAACGGAGATGGAAAATCTGGCCAAACTAACTCCGCCCATGGAAAGTTCTGCTGCCGCCCGGCCTCCGGACACTTCACCGGTAAGTTTATACAGCGCATCCTGATTTTTCACCACATCGAACCAGCCGCTTGCCCGGAGCATGGAGCTGACCGCGTCTGAAAAATCGGCATTCCCGGAAATTCCGGCGAAATACAGTTTCGGGTTTTCCTCCACCTGCTTGGTCACCACCACCGGCGCAGCGGAAGCCAGACCGAAACTAATTGCCGCCAGCAAAATAAAATAAAATTTGCGCATAATTGATATATTTTCCCCTGTTTTCTGTATTTAGATGCCGATTAAATTCAGATAAGATGCCCCATCCGCTCTTTTTTGGTTCTCAAATAAAATTCATCTTCTTTGCAAGGCTCTATTTTCAGCGGTACCCGTTCGGTTATTTTAAAGTCATAACCGGAAATGCCGACCAGTTTTCTGGGGTTGTTAGTCAGCAGCCGGATTGATTTTACTCCCAGATCCAGCAGTATCTGAACGCCGATTCCATATTCACGCAGATCTGCGGGAAAACCGAGTTTTTCGTTGGCTTCCACGGTATCGCATCCATTGTCCTGAAGTTTATAGGCACTTATTTTATTAAATATCCCAATCCCCCTGCCCTCCTGCCGCAGGTAAACCAGTACTCCGGAACCATTTTCGGCAATCATCCGCATTGCAGTATGAAGCTGTTCGCCGCAATCGCACCTTTCAGAACCGAAAACATCGCCGGTCAGGCACTCGCTGTGTACCCGAACCAGTACATTCTCTTTATCTTCCACATTGCCGTATACCAATGCAACATGTTCCAAAGCATCGACTTTTGACTTATAAGCTACGATAGTAAATTCGCCATAGTGTGTCGGCAGACGGGCACTGTCACCCCGGATAATCAGTTTTTCATGTTTCCGGCGGTAGGCGATCAGATCTGCCACGGTACCCCATTTAAGATTATGTTTCCGGCGGAAAACGTCCAGATCCGGCAAACGGGCCATAGTACCGTCATCTTTCATAATTTCACAAATCACCCCGGCAGGAGCCAAACCAGCCATTCTGGCCAGATCAACCGCTGCTTCGGTATGACCGGCACGCATCAGTACTCCGCCGGGACGGGCGACCAGAGGGAAAAGGTGTCCCGGAGTGATGAAATCGCTCAATTTCGACTCCGGATCAATCAGGGCGGCAACCGTCTTTGCCCGGTCAAACGCGGATATTCCGGTAGTGGTACCCTCTTTGACATCCACGCTTTGGGTGAAAGCTGTGCCGAATGAGTCCTTGAGTGAAGCATTGCTCTGCAGCCCCAAATTGCCGGCGATCTCGGCCGACAGCGGCACGCAAACCAGTCCGCAGGCGTTTCTGGCCATAAAACTTATTTTATCCGGAGTAGCCATAGCCGCGGCACAAATAACATCACCTTCATTTTCCCGGTGTTCATCATCGGTGATTATAACCATTTCTCCCCGCCCGATGGCTTCAATAAGCTCTTCGGGTGTATTGAACTTTATTTTTTCATCCATATCAAGACCCCAATTCTATTTTAATTCCTGCGCGATTTTCTCCAGTTCGCGCAAAATATTTTCCTGCTGCAACGCATTTTTCTCCCACTTGGCCAGAACCTTTTCCAGTTCTTTGTTTTTGCGGTCAAGTTCTATCTGCAAACCGACAAAATCAATCTTGCCTCCCTCCATAAGCATGGCATTGATTTCATTTATTCTGCTTTCCAATTCTGAACTTCTTTTTTCCAGACTGGCCAGTTCAGCGGCCGCCTTTTTCTTTTCCTCCGCCAAAGCCGCCCGTCTTCTTGCCCGTTCCTGACGTCTTTCTCTGGCATTGAGATTTTCTGTTTTTTTCTCTTTTACTTCCGGTTCTGCCGTTTTATCCTTTTTTTCTTCGCGTAAAGCGGCGGACTTTTCCAGATAATAGTCGTAATTGCCGAAATACTTCCTTATATGCGGCCGTTCCATTGCCACAATAATATTAGCCGTATTACGGACAAATTCAATATCATGGCTCACCAGGCAAACGGTACCCTTAAATTTCTTCAACGCCTCCTGGAGCAATTCTCTTGCCTGCACATCCAGGTGCGTCGTCGGTTCGTCCAAAATCAAAAGATTCGGCGGATTGACAAAAATACGGGCCAGACAAAGCCGTATTTTTTCACCTCCGGACAAAACTTTGCACAATTTATTCATCGCGTCTCCGGAAAAACCGAATGATCCCAATACTGAAGGCAGCACGCTGGTACTGGCTCCGGCCGGCAGTGCCGCCCGCACCGTATCATAGGCACTCTGTCCGTCGCAGAGAATTTCTCCAAACTCCTGCGCCTGATATCCGGTAACGATATGATGTCCGAGATAAACCTTTCCTCCGGTGGGTTTCAATACCCCGGCTATGAGTTTGAGCAGCGTGCTTTTACCCATACCGTTGAAACCGACGAAAGCCACTTTATCGCCGGTATCAATATGCAATGAAACATTTTCCAGCACCGGTTCATTTTCCCGGTAGGAAAAAGACAAATTCTCCATCTCCACTGCCAGTGCTCCGCACGGCGGCGGCTCCGGAAAACGGATTATTCCGGAGTAATCCAATTCATCCGGCAACTCAATATCTTCAATTTTATCCAGAGCTTTCTGCCAGCTTTTTGCCTGTGATGACTTGGTGGCCTTGGCGCGAAAGCGTTCAATTCCCCGCTCCAGATGCTCCTTCCTCCGGTCGGTATTACGCTTGGCGGCTTCAAGCTGTTTCTTTCTGGCCTCCCGCTCCCGCCGGTAATAGGCGTAATTTCCCGGATATTCAGTGACCCGGGTATTATTCACCTCCAGCGTCAGATTGGTCAGTTTCTCCAGCAGAAACCGGTCATGGCTTATCAGCATAAGCGTACCGCGATATCCGCTGAGGAAGCGGCAGAGATACTCCACCGCCGGAATATCCAGATAGTTGGACGGCTCGTCCAGCAACAGCAAATCCGGATCTGAAACCAGCACCCGTGCCAAAGCCGCGCGCATCTGCCAGCCGCCGGAAAAACTTTTCAGCGGGCGCCGTATTGCTTCCGGGGCAAATCCCAGATTGCATAGAGCCTTTTCCGCCTCTATATGCAATGAATACACTCCGGCATGTTCAATTTTTGACTGCAATACCCCGTGCCGCTCCAGCATGCTTTTGGAACACTCTCCGGCAGAGAGTTTTTCCTCCAGCTCCTCCAGTTCCCTGGTCCAATTTTTCAATTCTGCCACGGCATCAGCGGCGAAATCCAGTATGCTTGCCGCTTCATCCGCTTTGGGCAGCTGCTGGCGCATAATGCCGATCTGCCAATCCTTGGGCATGGCGATAACGCCGGAGTCCGGAGTTATTACCCCGGTGATCAAATTGAACAATGTACTTTTGCCCGATCCATTCGGACCGACAACACCTACCCGGTCACCCGGATTAATCCGGAAATTGACATCTTTTAACAGCGGTTCACCGCCAAAAAATTTATTTACTCCAGTAAAATCAATCATTTTTTATTTCGACCATCTTCCTCAGGCTTTCTCCCAGCTGAGAGTAAAACCCTTCCCGGTCAAGAGTTCCGGCAGCAACCGGACGCAGTGAAAATTTTCCGGGGAAAATCGCGCAGCGTGCTTCTCCCTTGCGATCCAGCCGGGAACTTTCTGCGGCAGTGATCACGCCGGCAAACTCGCCGTTTCTGGTGATAATAAAATCGCCGACTTCCGCCTTTAACTCACTGGTATTATTGGAATTGCGAATATAAAGCGCATTATCTCCCGGTGCAAGCGACAAAGAGGCCCTCCCCCCGAGGGAACAGCTTTCCTTGCCGAAACTTTTACTCTTGAACAAATAGAGGTCTCCAACTCCATTTTTCCGCAACAATTCAAATGAACATACCGGCAGAGCACGACGCTGCTGCAAACTTTCCGGCAGCGGGAACAATACCAGTCCGGGCAAATTTTCCACCGTGTCCATCGGTTCTTTAACCGC
>CASECL010000232.1 GCA_949286445.1 uncultured bacterium
CTTCTTCAACCGTTCAGCCTGGGTTGACTTACCGGCGGCAATCGCCTCCGTCAGACGGGCCATGCGGCACAGCTCCTCCAGCACTCTGGCGTTGTACACCGCCTTTTCCGGCGTGTCCCCCCAGGTGAAGGGCCCGTGAGAACCCACCAGAACCATTTGAACCACCTCTGGATCAAGTTTTCCGGCGGCAAAACAGTCCACAATCTGATTACCGGTCTCAACTTCATAATCATTCTGTATCCGGTCATCCGCCATCGGCGCAGTACAGGGTATGTCACAGGGCAGATGGTCAGCGTGGGTAGTACCGTAAATCGGAACTGACCGCAACGCCTGAGCCCATGCCGTAGCTTCGGTCGAGTGGGTATGCACCACCGCACCAATCCCGGAAAACCCGCGATATAATACCGCATGCGTGGGAGTATCAGAAGAGGGACGCATTTTCCCCTCCACCGTTTTGCCGTCAAAGTCAACTATAACCATATCCCCCGCCCCCAATTCATCGTAAGCCACTCCGCTGGGCTTGATGGCAAAAACCCCATTATTCCGGTCCGCCACACTTACGTTACCGAAGGTATAAAGCACCAGCCCCAGACGGGGCAGTTCCAGATTGGCTCTGAGCGCGGTTTCCCGCAGAAAGCTGTATTTATCAGGCATTTTTCATCACCTCTTTTTCCAATGCGGCGGAGTATTCACAATACCGCTGATAAAGTTTGTCGTAAATTTCTTTTTTAGACGGATCGGGGTTGTAAATTTTTTCGTATCCCCCTGACATGCCGGCCATAGCCGACATCACATCCGGATAAAGTTTTGCCGCCACCGCCGCGAACATCGCACTCCCCAGGGCGCAGGCCTGACTGGAACGCACCACTTTCACCGGCATATTCAGTATGTCAGCGCACATCTGCATAATCAGTTCCGACTTTTTGGCAATGCCGCCCAGAGCAATTACACTGTGAAGCTTCACCCCCTCACTTTCCATCCGTTCCACAATCGCCCGCGCACCGAAAACAGTGCTCTCCGCCAAAGCGCGGTAGATCATCGGAGCCGTTGCGCCAAGTTTCAAATTGTAAATCGCCCCCCTGACCTTGGGATTTACATCCGGAGTGCGTCTGCCGTTAAACCAGTCAACTGCCGCCGGATTATCCAGCGAAGGAGCAATTTTTACCGCTTCACGTTCCAGGCGGGGAATAATTTTTCCCTCCAGCTCCTCACTGCCCTCCACGGAAAATTCATCCAGCGGCCAGCAGAGCAGATTACGGAAAAAGGCGTAAACATCGCCAAAGGCCGACTGCCCCGCTTCCAATCCGGCAAAACCGGGAATAACCGATCCGTCAACCTGTCCGCAGATACCGCGGATAAGTTTGCCCTCAACTTCTTCATGCGGAGCTACCGCAATATCACAGGTGCTGGTTCCCATTACTTTGCACAGACTTCCCGGCCCGACTCCGCCGCCAACCGCGCCGAAATGAGCATCAAAGCCGCTGCCGCCGACAGCGACATCTCCGCTTAATCCAAGTTTTGCCGCCCATTCCGGACAGAGTTTGCCGGAACAGACGTCGGCGGTAACGGTTTCATTGTAAAGCCGCGATCTGAATCCGGCGAGTCTGGGCGAGAGTTTCACCAGAAATTCCTCCGGCGGCAGACCGCCCCAGGAAGCATGCCACATTGCCTTATGTCCGGCGGCACAACGGCTGCGCCTGATCGTCTCCGGACGGATATTGCCGCACAAAACACCGGTTATCCAGTCACAATGTTCCACAAAACTGTAAGCAGCGGCGGCAACTTTTTTATTATTTTCCAGCACATGAATCAATTTAGCCCAGAACCACTCCGGAGAATAAATCCCCCCTTCATACCGGGTATAATCTTCACCGCCCCAGGTTCTGGCCAGATGATTTATCCGGTCGGCCTCGGCTACTGCAGTATGATCTTTCCACAGCACAAACATGGCGTCCGGGTCTTCTGAAAATTCTTCATGCAAAGCCAGCGGCATACCTTTTTCATCGGTAACGCACGGAGTGCTTCCGGTAGTGTCAATGGCAATACCTCTTACTTTATCCGCCGCTCCCGGCACTGCGGCCAGAACCCCCTTTACTGTATATTCCAGTCCCTCCAGATAATCCAGTGGATGCTGGCGGAAACGGCATTCTCCGCTGTCACAGTAAAGCTGTTTTTTCCAGCGGGGATAATAAAATACGCAATCTGCCAATTCACGCCCGTCAGCGGCATCCACCAGCAATGCCCGCACGCTGTCAGAACCGTAATCCAGTCCAATTACATAATTTTCCATAAATTTCTCTTTCCGTTTTTCCCTTGAGCATATTTCTCAATAAGATAGCCTTTATTAAAAAAAAATCAATCTTATAATCACATCAAACCTTGAAAAAAAACAATCCGGATGTATATTATACGACGTAAAAATTTTTTAAGGAGTGCAGAAGGTCCTATGGCAGCTAAACACAACGTAAAAACGCTTGAACAGCTTAACGAGCGTGAGCGCAATTATTATGACATGCTTATCCGCCAGCGCGATATTGTAATGGGAAAAATGCAGATTCATGCAGAAGACGCGCTGGACTGCAGCAATGCCGACAAACGCGGCGTAACCACTCACATGGCAGATATGGGCAGCGACAGCGCACGGTATGAAATGGAGCTTAAACTTATGTCCGAAGACGGTGATGTACTGGCTCTTATCGATGACGCCATCGAACGTATTTTCACCGGAGAATTCGGCAAATGCCTCGACTGCGGCGGCCAGATTCCGGACGGCAGACTCAACATCCGTCCTTATGCCATTTACTGTGTCAAGTGCAAAACCAAGCGTGAACGCGAAAGGAATTTCTGATTTTGAAGCTGTTCAAATCTGAAAAGCTTACCCCCGGCTCCCGGAATGAGCGGATTTTTCTCGCGGCAGTTGCTGTCTGCTGGGTGGTGCTGTTCGTAATTGACCAGTTGTCAAAATGGTATGTAGCAGGAAATTTTTATTACGGGGAGAGCATCCCCGTTATAAAAAATTTCTTCTCCCTCACCTATGTAACCAATAAAGGGGCGGCATGGAGTATTCTTTCCGGACACGGCAATCTCCTGCTGCTGATCGGTATTGCGGTTTTTATCCTGTCGCTGATATTTTTCCGCAAACTTACTGAAAACTTCAAAGAACGGATTTCAGCTATCATGCTTATTCTCGCCGGGGTGGCGGGAAATTCATTTGACCGGATGTGGCGTGGTGAAGTGGTGGATTTTTTTGATTTCCGCTTCTGGTCTTATCACTATCCGGTATTCAATCCGGCGGATTGTTTTATCTGCATCGGGGTTATACTCTTTCTGCTTTCTTCGCTCTTCCGTCCGGAAGAAAAAGATGCTGAAGCCGGAAACGACGTATCCAAATCAGCGAAACAGGACAAAGCGGAATAATTCTCCCCGACCTGGCTTATCTCTGAAGCCCGGATTTTACCCTCTCTTCCTGCCGGACAAAACACCGCCGCCAATGCGGATAATGTGCTGAGCATAAATTGGCATGGTCTCTTTTTATCAGCCCAAACACCATTGCGGCTGTTTTTGCCATGTCATGAAATATTATCAAAATTACAGTATCCGGCTTCTGCCGTTTTAAGATAAATAAAACACTTACGGCAACAATCAAAATACATTATCCCAATTGATGCGCTGTTTCCCCAAACTGCCCCCGGATCTCCAGACTGAAACGCTATTCTCATCAAACGACAATATGCTGTTCACCCCAATTGACATGATAAAATATTAAAAAAAACAGAAACTCTTACAATCAACCATTGTTCTGGCTGGAAAAATTCTTTTGCGGCTTATTTTCCCGCCCCGGCTGATACTTTTTTTAGCTTTCACACGTTTTTTCAATGTTTACATTGACCGGAAGCATCTGTTTTCCGGGCAACCGGAATAAACCAATATTGTATCTGCAGACAAAAGAAAATTCTGAAAACATGGTGTTCTATGACACAGTGGATTATCAGGAAACGCAAAAAAATCGGTCGTCAACTATTTTTCCTGATAAAATTTTCACTCTGCTGAAGCAGTTAAATACAATTTACCAGGTTTGCCTGATTTTCATAAAACCCGCCGTCCTGAAACAACACTTTGAATAATTGTACTTTTATACCAACAAATTACCTTTAAAATAAAATACTTACAGCTGTATAACACAAACATTGCAGCTCCGCTTTTCATGCAATTTCATATTTTTCCTGGCATTTTCATTGTATTTTCATAAATATCTATCTTGCACCGCAATGATTTTTCTGCTATAATAAGACCTGATACCGTTAAAGTTTTGTAAACAAAAAAATAACAGGTTGAAAGTCATGAGGTTAATAACATTATCCATACTCCTGGCATTGACAGCAATATTCAGCAATCTTTCCGGAGCGGCAGTCTGGCAGTGGCATGTGCCCTCCCCCCGGGGAGCAGCGTTTCTCTGGGTACCGGAAAACTGCGCTAAATTGCGGGGTGTGCTGGTGGCATCCCAGGTAATTCTGGAAAAAACCGCCATTGAAGACCCGGTGATACGGGAAGCCGCAGCCAGAAACTCACTGGCGATTGTGGCCTTGAACCGGGCTAAGGAAATAAGTTACTCCCCCACCCCGGAGGAATTGAAAAACCTGTCCGGCTTATTGAAAAAATTGGGCGAAATATCCGGTTACACTGAACTTGCCACCCTCCCCCGCATAACGCTGGGGCATTCCGGAGGGGCAATTTTTGCCTGGTACTGCGCCTACGGGGATCCGGATAATACTATTGCAGTAATCGCGCTCAAAGCGGCCCCGATACCGCCTCCGGCTTACGCCCCAAAATCCACGGTGGATGGAGTGCCGCTGCTGGATATTTCCGGCCAGTACGAAAGCTGGGACGGCAAACATGATGCCGAACATCACGTCCGCTGGGTGCGGGGACATCTGCTGGCTGACCGGGGCTTCCGTGACCGGGCATTAATGAGCATGGTGGTGGAACCCGGGGCAACCCATTTCGGCTGGACACCGGCACTGGCGGATTATGTGGCAAAATTTATTGACGCGGCCTGTGCCATACGTCTGGATTCTGACGGCAAGGTGTTGGACGTGCCGCTGGAAAAAGGTTTTCTCGCCGACTGCGTGCTGATCAGACCTGCCCGGCATCAGGCGGCGGCATACCGGGACTACACCGGAGAAAAATCCCTTGCTTTCTGGCATCCCTCGCTGGAACTGGCAAAAATTAGTGAGACTTTCTCCCTGCCGGCAAAAAGTAAACTTCCCCAGGAATTAAGCTGGGTTGAAGACGGAAAGCAACTGCCGAAAGAGTGGCTCAATACCTTGAAATTCCGTCCGGAAGCGGATGGCAAAACCGTCCGGGTAAAGGCAGAATCCCGTACCCATGCTTCACCTGAAATTGATCCTCAGAAATCACCGATAGGACATTCCGGCAAACCGGTCAAATATAAACTTATCGGCGGCTGGATGGGGGGCGGAAAACAAGTTGGTGACGATCTTTTCCGGATGCAGCGGGATAATTTTTCCTACCGCCGCGGTTATGACAATATGATGATTATGGCTTACCGGGAGGGAGATGAGAAATATAACTACACGGAACAACCCATGCAGGTAAAGTTCCCTTCCGCACTCCGGGACGGGGAAAAACAGACGATAACTTTTGAACTTCCGGAAAAAGTAAATCCCGGAAAAACAGCAAAAATAAGACTGGAGGGCAAAAGTTCCTCCGGTCTTCCGGTGGAATACTTTGTCCTCTCCGGTCCGGCAATGATAAATGAACAGAATGAACTGATTTTCACTCCGGTTCCGCCCCGGGCAAAATACCCGCTTCCGGTAACCGTAGTGGCGCATCAGTACGGAATTCCCGGCAAATTCAGCAGTGCGCCGGACGTGGAACGGACTTTGTATCTGGTTAAAGAATAAAGAACACCGAAATACAGGAGAAATCAGGAATGTGCGGGTTTTTGAATGCGCACTTTCTCCGTCTGAAATAAAGGATCTGATCGGTAAATAATTATAGGCAAAAAATTGATATCAGCGGCAAGAGGTAAGTAATGTCGTTCAAAAAGAAATTTTTACTTTGCTGTTCTGCAGCAATGGCTTTTTCTGCAGGAGTGAATGTTATGGCAATAGAAAATAACGCACCGGTAAACGGATTTGAATTCAAAGATTGCTTCAACTCCAGTTTATTCAAAACCAATTATTACAAGCTTGACGCCGGAAACGGAGAAAAGTTTTCTCTGCTGGCGGTTTTCCCGGATAACTGGAAACCATCCGACCGCCGGGGGGCATTTGTCTGGATTCACGGCGGAGCCTGGGTGGCGGGAAATGCGGAAATGGCACTGCCCATGCTGCGTTACTTCGCCCACCGCGGCATGGTTGCATTCAGCGTGGATTACCGGCTGCTGAAGGCAGATAAGGAACAAAAAATTCTCCCCCCGCTGGAACTTAAAGATCAGGTGGAAGATTGCCGCAAAGCAATTGATTTTATCCGGAGCAATGCCGCCAAACTGGGAATAAATCCGGATAAAATCGCAGTATCCGGGGATTCCGCCGGAGCACACCTTACTTTGTGCCTGGCCGCGCTGGAAGACAAAGATCAGCGTTACCCCAATCTTGCCGCCGCCTGCAACCCGATTACCGAAATGACCGGACAATGGGAAAAATTTGCCACCGGCTCATCCGCCGGACACGCATTTTCTCCGCTGCGCCGGATCCGGGATAAAGCCGCAGTTCCGGTATTACTGCTCCACGGCAAAGCGGACGGTACGGTAGAACCGGAACATTCAGAAAAATTCTATCAGGCATGGCAAAAGGCGGGCAATCCAACTGAGATTACCCTTTATGACCACGCGCTGCACGCCTTTGCGGTTACCGATTACACCGCCACAGATGCCGAAATAGTCCGCGCCTGGCGCGATATTGATAAATTTCTGTTCAAATATGGTTATCTTTCCGGCAATCCGGATTTAAATACCGGCATACGGCACCCGGGAGAAGTGAAAAATCCAACTATTCCCGGAGAAATGAATTTTTCCGGTAAAGTACAGACCTTTGCGCTCGCTCCGGAAAATGAAACTTTCCAGAAAATCAGTTTCGACTTCTATCCGGAAAAACGTTCCGGGGTGCTCTGTGTGCGGAGCAATTCGCTTCACGGCGGCGAAATTCTCTTTTACGGCGGCAAATTCGGAGTCAAAAACCGCCGCTATCAGGCCTTTTTCCCCGCAGACAAGGTTAAGCTGAAGGCGTGGAACAGTGTCTCGCTTACCCTCTCCCCGGAAAAATCTGAACTGACACTCAATGGCGAAACTGTCAATATTGAAAATCCGGCTCAAGCCGGTTTCAAAGGAGATAAAATCAGCTTCGGCAAAAATTTCTCCGGAAAAATACGCAACGTGAAAATCAGTAATTTGTAATCTTATTCTATATTATTAATAAACTCAATAACCAAACCAAGAGGACATGCGAAATGAAAAAGTTCACTCTCTTCCTCATTTCCGCCGCCGCGGCCGGATTGTCCGCCGGCTGCTCAGCGGAAACTGTGGTCGGGGAACCGGAACAGTTTTATCAGCACTCCGGGTGGCAGAGCCGGGTAACGCTCCCCACCAAAGATGCGCTGAATAATTTCTGGCCGGAGTCACCCAAAGTCAACGTTGATTACAGCGACAAAGGTCTCGACCGGGTACGGCTGGGCAAAGTGCCGCCTCCGGGAGTTCACCCCCGGGTCTATCTCACCCCGGACACCGCCGAAGTAATCCGTAAAAATATCGCCCTCGGCGATAAAGCCCCGGCGGCCTTCCGCAACATCTGGGGCCGCTGCGGCAAAGATAAAAACGCCAGAAATGCTTATCTGCTCCAGGATAACGAACTGGGTAAAAAACTTGCCGCCGAATTCATGGTGAAAGTCGGCAAAATCGCTAAAACCGTGGAAGCCATGAACCGTTACCCCGACCGGGATAACATTTTCTCACTGGAAAAATCCATGGCTTACGCCGGAGATGTAGCCGGACAGAACGGTGTTTTCGGGCTGCTCGATTATGACTACCTTTATCAGTGGCTCTCTCCGGAACAGCGCGCGGAAACCGAAAAAGTCATCGCCGCCGCCATCAAAGACCGGATCGGCAACTTTATGTCAGTGCCGGATCACTTCATGATTAACAATCACCAGTGCTTCGGTATGGAATATCTGGCGTTAATGCTGTTAATTGAGGGACAGCCCGGGTTTCAGAAGGAGATTTACGATCTGGCGGTAAGAAAAATGACCGCACTGCTGGATTACTACATCACCCCCAACGGCATGTGCTATGAAACCATCAAAGGCTGGCTGCCGATGAGTGTTTTTGTGCCCCTCTTCCGCCGCCATCCGGAACTGGCCAATCACAGCAATCTCCACGCTAAAATGCGCTTCTATGCCATGTGGCTCCGGGGCGAGAACGGCAAGTGGAAAGTCCGCGAAGAAATGCGCGATTCCGCTTTCCAGGTGATCTGGATGATGCATTATCTCTTCCCGGAAAATCCGGTATATGATATGCTTTACTCCTCCACTTTTGACACCAACGCCGTGCTCATCAATCCCAAATTCCGCTGGTCAAGCCCGGTAGGGGCAAACTGGGAAAATCTTCTGCTTTCCGCCCAGGAACGTTCTCCCATCGACTATACCAAAAAGGAGAATATGGAAAAACTTAATCTGCCGCTTTTCTGGAGCGATCCGCAACGGGGGTACTATTCCGGACGTTCCGGCTGGGATGTAAATGATATTTACCTCAATATGGCCGGCAAGCAGGATATGGTTTACTGCGGCCACGAAGGACCGGAACAGGGCCGCTGGGCAATGTGGGCAGACGGGGTGAACTGGATCTTTGACAAAGATCTGCTTTTCAACAAAAACGCCATCTTCCAGAACATGATCAGCATTGACGGCAAAAGCATCCGCTGGGCCCCGGTATCCTCCACCTGGCTCGGCGCAGACGGCAATAAAGATGCCGACCTCGCCGCGGTGGATTACAAAGATGCTTACACCTACCGCAAGATGAACCGCCATCCGCTGAATTTCCCTTCGCTCCGCGGCACTTACTGGGAAATGTTCGGACAGGGCAATGTTTATGAATCCAGAGATTACCAGCTTCAGTATCACCCGTCAGCAGTAAAATTCTTTGACGGATTTGCCCACACCGATTACGGCCTCTGGAACGGCGAACAGCGTCTGCTGGAAAATTACCACTTGCATAACCCCATGGAACGGGCTTACCGTACTTTGGTGCTTGCCAGGGGCGAAAAACCCTACGTTCTGGTTCTTGATGATCTGAAAAAAGACGACAACCGCCATCTCTACCGCTGGAATGCCGCTTTGCCGGACGATGTTATTCTTCTGTCCGCCAGCAATCCCGGACACAACGGCATGGAAGGCCAGCCGGGGAAAATTGTTTCCGGCGATCTTATTCTGGGCAAAGCGGATACGCCGCGCAATCCCAACCGGATCTATTTCTATCAGCCGATTTTCAATCCCCGCCGCGGTGCGCCGCAGCTCCTGGTGCGCACTCTTTACCGCGCCACCGATTACGGTTATCCGATGCCGTCGGTGGAACGGGTGGATATTCATACGGTATTGAATATCCCGGCTTTTACCACCGAAGGGGAATTCAAAGTCCTTCTCTTCCCCCACCGCGCCGGCGACCGGCTGCCGGAAACCAAATGGAACGAAGACCGCAGCCGTCTGGAAGTTAAAATCGGCAAAAACACCGACATCTGGCATTTCGGCAAAACCGACGGCGGACGTACTGTGTTTGCACTGGAGCGCGACGGTAAAATCGTCCAGAGTTCCAATGCCGCTCCTGCCGCGCCGGCCTTCTCCGCCAACGGAGTAAAATTCGACATTTCCGCCGACCGCTACACCCGGTATGAAGGAAAAATTCCGGAATACCGTTTCGTGGTTTCCATTCATGTCAACCTGAGCCATCCGGAAGCCCCGGCTGCGGTGCGTTACACCCTCGACAACACTGAACCCACTGAAAAATCTCCGGTTTATCATGGCGGTATCGAGGTGAAAGATTCCGCCGTGCTCAAGGCAAAGACCTTTGATCCGAACTGGAAATGCGGCGAAAAATCTTCCCGTACATTGACAGTTAAATTGATCAAAACTGCCCCGCTTCCGGCGGATAAATCAATCGCCGCGACCATTCCCGGCGTGCGCGCCAGAGTGTATGAAATACCGGTGAATATCTATGATGAAAAAGGCTTCTTCCATGCCGGTAAAATCATGTTCCCGAACCTGGATAAATATACCCCCGTGCTGGATGGAACTATTGACGGAGTGAAAATCCCCCACAGTGTTCCCGCCGCACCGCAGATTGATCAATATCAGGGCTTCTACCGTTTTGACGGCATGATGGACATTCCGGAAACCGGACTTTACCGTTTTGCGGTCAGCTCCAACGGCCCGATGGAACTCAAAATTGACGGTCGGACCGTTATCGCGGAAAAGGGTGTTTACCACCTGAACTGGAAAAAACGCAGCGGTGAAATCGCCCTGGAAAAGGGTAAACACCGTTTTGCTCTTACCGTCTGTGATCCGGTTTACTGGAAGCTCAATACCGATGGCGTCATGCCGCTGGAATTTGCCTATGCTTTCAACGGCGGAGCTGAACAGGTCTTCGCACTGCCGCTTACCCGGGACAAAAATCCCGCCGGCGCAGTGCTTTCAGCCAATGCACCCATTCCGGTTCCTCAGCAGGCAGAGGTGAAAATGGCTTTGGAACGCGGCGTGGAAATGAATCGTTATTCCCGCCCCGGAATGATGGATTTGAATTGCATTGTCAAGGCCGAACTTCTTGATCTTGACAATATCACCCCCCGGCAGAGTACCCGGGTGGAAAAATTCAACGCCAATGACAGCAACAGCTCTCTGGTGGAATACACCGGATTGTTCTACGCTCCGGCAGACGGGATTTACACCTTTGAAACTCCTGCCAGAGAAGAAGAATCCATTGATTACAATCAGCTCACCATCGGGGGAAAAGTCATTTCCCAGCATGGTGTTCCCGGCAGAATGCCCGGAGACCGGGTCGAACTTAAGAAGGGTTATTACCTGTTGAAATTCCGCCTTGGCAAGAGCCGCTGTGATTTAATGGTTACTTATCCTGAC
>CASECL010000233.1 GCA_949286445.1 uncultured bacterium
ATTTTTACTGGTTTGAATATATTTACTCCGGAACAGAACCGGGAAATGGCCGGATGGAAAAAATAGATGCGCCCGTTCGGGGGTGGGAATTGCCTCTGTTCGGTCAGTTGCAGTATCTTTTGAGCGCAAGATCAGATGCGGCGGCGGAAATTGCTTCAGAATTATTCAGCGGTTTTATTCATTCACTGCGTCTGGATGCGGTAATTCCCGGCACTGAAGACCGCCGGATAACTGATGCCGCCGGAAAAATCGCCGCCGCCGCCCCGGATTTTCCGCCGCTGCGCGAGCTGGCGGAAGAGTGCGGCCTGAGTGAACGGCGTTTCCGTGCCCTGTTCCGGGTGGTTACCGGCAGTTCGCCACGGGAGTATTGCGAACAGATAAGAATGCAGCTGGCCTGCCACTTGCTGAAAGAAGAACGCCGCTCCGTAAAGGAAACCGGAGATATTTTGAAGTATTCCTCCCAGTTTGCCTTCAGCGCCGCTTTTAAAAAATATTACGGCCTGCCGCCGCGGGAGTATTTGAGGCTTGGTGCGGAGAGAACCGTCTGACGATATTGCCGGACGGTAAAAAGGGAACGTTTTTCCAGTTTTCATGAAGCATCATTTTACGGACGGAAGTTGATTGCCGCTTGAAAACTTTATTTTACTGTCATTACAGCTGACATTTATTGCCGGTATTTCCCGCCCCGGCATCAGAATTGTTGTCCAGTTCCGCTGAAAGCAGTTTGTGAAAACGGTTGCTGACTTCAAACATCAGGTCAAGTTCAGCATCCGGAATTTCCCCCAGGGCTTTGAGTTCAAGTGTACTCATGCTGCCTTCGACTTCGGTAATAAACTCCAGCCCGGAGGGTGTAAGCACAATTTTTTTCCTGCGGTGATCATCAACTTGAGATTGACGGGTAAGATAATGCTTTTTTTCCAGTCCGTTCAGCAGCGGAGTAAGAGCTTGACGCATAATCCCCAGACGTTCCGCCAGCAGGCTGGGCTCCAGCCCACCGGGATTGCGGGAAAGCAGGGTAAGAACATGAAATGAATTTAACGACAGATTGTATTTTTTCAGAAAACGGAAATAAAACAGCTCAAATGCCCGCCATAACAAAATCCATTCATCAAGATGTTTACGGTTTTTCTGTCCCATGATTACTCCTCGTTTTGAACCGTTCCGCGAAACGGCGGTAACGGTACAGTATCGTTGATTTGCGCAATCCGTTCTGCTGGAAAAAATAACTTACGCAGAGAATAAGGCTGACCAGCGCAGATGCCGAAAGCGACAAACCCACATACAGCAGATCGTTATTGCCGGATTGACTTATTACCCACGCCAGCGGAACCCGGACAAGGAAGGCACATATCGCCCCCTGAATCATGACAAAAGTAGTTAACGCTTTGCCATTGAAATATCCCAGCAGACAGAAAATTACCGGATAGAGCAGATGTTCAAATGCCGCTCCTTTCAGCAATCTGGATGCCGCGTAAACCGCTTCCTGATTTTTTTCAAATAGCCCGGCCAGAAATTCCCCGGCGAAAAATGCCAGACAAAACGATATTATTCCCATTACAAAGGCAATCAATATACCCCGGTTAAGCGCACGCAATGCCCGGCGTTCCTGTTTAGCTCCGACGTTCTGGGCGACAAAGGTGGACAACGCGGACATGAAAGATACCGGTACCAGTATGAAAAAGGAAAAAACTTTTCCCTCAATTCCAATGGCCGCCGATGCCAGCAAGCCCAGTGAATTGATTATGGAAGCAAGAACCATGAATGAAAAGTTGTTCAATAGATCCTGTGAAGCCACCGGAATACCGATTTTGAGAATGCTCCGCACCGATTTGCCGCAATACCGGATATGGCGCAGAGAAAAACGGAACGGCAATCCGATGCGGCGTATGTAACAGATGGAAAAAATCACACTTATTGCCTGTGATACTACCGTAGCGTATGCCGCTCCGGCGGCTCCCATCTGGAATTTCCCCACCATAAGCAGGTCTCCTGCCACATTGAGCAGGCAGGATATGACCACGAAAATCAGCGGCGATTTGGAGTCTCCCATGCCGCGGAAAACTGCCGCAACAGTATTGTATGCAACAATAAATATTGTTCCGGCGGAACAGATGGTCACATAAGATACCGTTTGATTAAATGCTTCCGGAGGCGTGGACATCCAGCAGGCCAGCTGCGGCGCCGATATTAACATAAGAAAGGTAACCGCCAGACACAATCCGGAAAAAAGCCGGATCATGCCGCCGAGAGTCTGCGCCGCGCCGAGTTTGTTTCCCGCCCCGATGCAGTGGCCGAGGCGAACTGTAATACCCATGGATAATCCGGAGAGTACCGCGGTTAATGACTGCATAATTAAACTTCCAGTACCCACCGCCGCCACATCGGCAGTAGTGCCCAGATGCCCGACAATCATCATATCCACCGCGCCGTAAAGAGCCTGGACGATCATCGCCAGAGCCAGAGGAATGGTGAATTTGATCAGTGGTAGTGTAATGCCGCCATGCAGAAAATCTTCCGCGGGGACAGTGTTATTGTTCATTGCTGAAAAAAAATACCGGGTTGAAATTTTATTAAATAGTTATTTACTATATATCAATATTTATTTTTTTCAAGCGTTATTGGGTTACCTGGGATGAATTTTCTCTGGAAAATTGCTTCACTATTGGGGCGGGATGAAGAAAACAGAAGAAATATTTGTTTTTTTCTGTTGTAATTCAGAGGGGAAAATTAAAATAATTTATGGAATTCAACCCGGTATTCAGCGGTAATGAGAGTAATTATTTTCTGCGCAAAAATCATAAGGCAGAAAAAAATTACCTGAAAAATTAGTATCGGCTAATTGATTTTGAAAAAAATCATGCTATATTTTGAGAGGCGGCGTAATAACTTTGATGTCATGAAGCAGAAGAGATGGGGGGCAGAAGTGAGGGGGGGGAGAGGACAGAAGAATGGGGTGCAGCCGAACAGGAGAGAGGGCAGAAACGGGGGATGCGGCAGGGCAGGGGGGAAGCGGTGATGCCGTATTTTTAACCACGTCCGGGACGGCGGCGTGCCGGATGGCTGTATGGCAGTATGGCGGAGCATGAGATTCAGGCATGCGGGATAAATAAGGGGACGGCGGCGTGCCGGATGGTGCGGTTCCGGATGATTGCCGGCAATGATATAAGAGGAAATTTTAAGGGTACTTGAGCTACGGGCGGTGGTGTTTACTATCGGGGCGGATAAAGCTCAGG
>CASECL010000234.1 GCA_949286445.1 uncultured bacterium
AATGTTGTAAAAGACAATTTCATCGGGGCAAGTTTCATGTACCGGCGTAATGTACTTAGTTTGCTTGGAGATTACGATCCGCAGCTTGGAGTGGAGGATTACGATTACTGGATGCGGATCAATGACCTGGGGAAAATCGCTCATCTGGGAACCGATGAAATTCTCTATGACTACCGGGTGCATGACAATTCCCTGAACGGAAAGGCAGGGGAATTTAAAATACTGGAAAAAAGCATTCAGCTCATGGAATATGAAAAGGTGCGTTTTGCTTTTTATCACAGGAATTTTGAAATATATGGGTCTTATCACGAAGGAGATCTGGATTTCGGCTGCTTCCGGGCAAATTATGTTTCCGGAGTTCCCTCCGGCTGTAACGGCACGGCAAAACGTGTTCTGCTGCTCAAAGGTCCGGAAATAGGAGACTGGAGCGGTGAAATTTTAGCTGATTTTGATTTTACCGCAGCATTCTTTGACTTGCATGAAGAATATTATTGCGGAAAATTTGCCTCCCGGATCCGCAGAAATCATATCCAATGTTTTGCCCGTCCGGAATCTGCCGCGGCAAAATATCTTGCCATGTTTGTGTCAAATCATGCAGAGTGTATGCCGGGGGAATTCGGACGTCTGGCACTCAGTGCCGCAAATAACCGGATATTCTGGAACCGGACAAGGACACCGTCAGAGACCTCACTGCTTCCGGCAGAACCGGCCCGGAAACAGCAGGGAACTGTGCTGATCCTGCTGGAACAGATCGGTACCGGGGGAATGGAGCAGATGGCTGTTGATATGGCAGGATATTTCTCCAGCTGTAACCGCAGGGGCATTCTGGTGTGCGTCAGGGACTTCCGGGCAAACTTTATTCCGCCCGGGAATGTGTTGTTCAAGCCGCTTGATATGGCAACTCCGGAAGAGGATTTCAAGCAGTTGCTGGAAAAAGAAAGGCCCGATGCCGTGATTGCCCATTATACGCTCTGGGGGGCAGAAACGGTTTATCAAATGAATATTCCGTTTTATCAGGTGCTGCACAACACATACATCTGGTTCGATGAAGAACAGTGTCGGAGTTACCGTGAAAATGACCGTTTTACAACGGCCTATTTTGCGGTCTCGGCAACGGTGGCACTGGATGCGGCAGTGCGTCTTTCTCTGCCGCCGGAAAAAATAATTGTCCGGGAAAACGGCATTGACCATGAGAAATTTTTCCCATCAGAGAAACTGCGGATGCAACAGCGCAACAAACTGCATATTACGGATACAGATATTCTTCTGGTTAATCCCGCCAGCTGTTACGGAGTCAAGGGGCAATTGCACCTTATTCATGCTTTCTCGCGAATTGCGGCACGGCATCCCCATTTAAAACTTATTATGGCCGGCAAAATTCTGGAGGATCATTATGCGGAAAAAATCCGTGCTGTAATACAGGAACACCACCTGGAAAAACAGGTGTGTTTTGGAGATTTCTGTGACGATATGAATGCACTTTACAACGCCGCAGATGCCGTAGTAATGGCATCTTTCTGGGAGGGGTGTTCCCTGGCGGTGGCTGAAGCTGTTCAGTGCGGGTGCCCGGTCATTTCAACCGTCACCGGGGATGTGGAACGGCAGACAGAAAATACGCCGCGTATTTTGATTGAACTGCCTGTCCGCCGGCACACTGACCTTAACCCCGGCAATATCGGCATGTATCTATACGAACCGAATCGGGATTTGATTGAAAAACTCAGTGCTGCGCTGGAAACCGCAGCGCAGGGTTCTTTGCCGCGTTCATCCCGGCGGATTCCCGATAGATCCGCGGTTGAAGTTTACTCCGGCTATCTGAGGGCATTTAATCTTATCGGCAGCGGTTTTGCTCCGCAGGCCGTCCGGCATAATATTGAAAGAGCAGTAAAACCATGAAAATCATGATCATTTTTGGAACCCGTCCGGAAGCAATAAAGATCGCGCCGGTCGTATTGGCATTGCGGCGGATGACGGACTTTTCTGTGCAGGTCTGCTTTACCGGACAGCACCGGGATATGGCAGTACCGATTATGAAGCTTTTCGGGATTGAGCCGGATGTAAGGCTTGCTATCACAAATAGTTCTCTTTGCGCCTCGGTTTCGGAAATACTTCAGCAGCTTGATACGCTGTTAAGTCAGGAGCAGCCTGATCTTCTGTTAGTGCAGGGGGACACAAACAGTGTGCTTGCCGCCGCACTCGCAGCATTTTATCACCGGATACCCATTGGACATATTGAAGCCGGATTGAGGACTTTTCAGAAATTTCTGCCGTATCCGGAAGAAATGAACCGCCTCCTGACTACGCGCCTGGCAGATCTGCATTTTGCTCCGACTCAGCAGGCCAAAGATAATCTTCTGCTTGACAATATTCCGGAGGAAAATATATTTATCACCGGAAATACCGTCATCGATGCACTGTATCTCATGCTGGAAAAAATTGACCGTTCTTCAGCAAACGGTCAGATTATAAAACCGGCGTTGCCATTTCTTGACACATCACGCAAACTGCTGCTGCTTACCGGACACCGCCGGGAAAACCAGGGGGAGGGGCTGGAGATTATCTGCAATACATTAAAACAGATTGCATCACTCCGTGATGATGTGCAGATTGTTTACCCGGTTCATCCATCGCCAAATGTGAAAAATACCGTATTCCCGCTGCTGCAGGATATTGACAATATTCATCTGACGGAACCTCTGGATTATTTCAGTTTTATTCAACTGCTCAATAAAAGTTACTGTGTGCTTACGGATTCCGGCGGTGTTCAGGAGGAGGCCGCTGCTCTGGGGAAACCAGTCATACTGCTGCGTGAAACTACGGAACGCCCGGAAATAGCGCAAATGACCCGGGTCATTACAGCTGGAACTGACGGGTCGCGGATATTGAATGCGGTATTGCAGTTGCTGGATACACCTGTTCAGACAGAAATATGTCATAATCCGGTTCTCGGCAATGGTGATGCGGCAGAACGTATTGTCCGTATTATTACAGAATATTTCCGGAGAGCCGGCAGATGAAATTTGTCTTCTTCAGCGGAGTAGCCTGGAACTCCTGCATCGGCGGCAGAACTGTGCATCTGGCAGCTGAACTCAGTAAACTCCATGAGGTACATTTTGTGGAAATGCCTTCTCTGCGTAAATGGAGGATCGGCACAAGGCAGGAGGGAAAGATCACTGTTCACACATTGCTGCCGAAATCCGACCGTTTTGCAGCTGGACTTAATGGTGCTGTGCTGAATCGCAAAATCGGATTGTCAGATGCCCACCTTATAGTTTCACATCCTGCCTGGGCTCCGCTGATCAGAAAACTGTCTTATGCTACATTGAGCTATGACTATCTTGATCATCCTGCTGTACATGCGCCCGGGCGGAGAAATTTCAGCCGTATTATAGAAGCTGATCAGATGCTGTTGAAACAGGCCGATTTTATTTTTGCGGTGTCCGCTGCTTTGAAAGAGCGTCTGAATTCAGCCAAGTGTCATCTGCTGCCCAATGCGGTTTCTGAAGAATTGCTGGCAGCAGAACTGCCGCCGCCTCCGGCTGCCGGAAGTATCGGTTTCCACGGCGCACTTTATGAATGGGTGGATTATACTCTGCTGGAAAAAATCGCGGATGAATTTCCGGAATATCAGCTGTGTCTGACCGGTCCGGTTCGTAATATCAGCAATCTGCACCGTCTCCGACAGAAGAGAAATGTCGTTATATCTCCCGGTTTTCACTTCAGAGAACTACCCCGGGTGGTGGGAAATTTTACCATTGGCATTATTCCTTTTCTTGAGAATGATGTCGGGCTTTGTTCTGATCCGTTGAAGACTTATGAATATCTTGCACTGGGACGCGCTGTTATTTCCACAGTGCCGTCTGCCGTGCAAACGCCGGCCTTCTGCCGGGTGTCACGTAAGCACTTCTGCACCATGCTGCATAAAGTATTGTCCGCTCTTCCTCCGGCTGATATGTGCCGGACGGCCGCCGGAATACACACCTGGGCCATGCGGGCCGCCTGTATGGTTGAGTTAATTCAGAGGGGAAATAAAAAATATGCAGAATAAAAATATTGCTTTTTGTGTGCGGGCAAATTACCTTTCCGCACCGGGAGGGGATATTATTCAGATGAATGCGTGGGCGGAAATTTTGCGTAAGCTCGGCAACAATGTTTCGCTTTTCCCCGGAGTGGTTGCACCCGGGGAACTGCGCAATATGGATGCTGTTTTTATCTGGCATCTGGAACGCCTGCATGAAAGTTTTCAGCCGTGGTGTGTTGCCAGGAATTTGCAGAAACCAATATTTCTGGTTCCCACCTATTGGCATCCCGGCGGCGTCATATCAGCCGGACGCCGCTGGAAAGAACAGCTTGCTCTTCTGGTGCGTTTGCTGTGCAAATGTGATGCCGCTGCATCTGCTATGCGTTTCCGCAGCTGGTCATCCTGCCGGAAACGTCTGCTGACACAAAGCGCATATCTACTGGTAAATTCTGAAAGTGAACGTAATCTGTTGATAGCAGAAGGAGCTTTGCCTGAATGCGTAACGGTCATTCCCAATATAGTCAACCTGGATGAGATCGGCACAATTCCTGTTGAACCGTGGTCAAAGCGTCATGGTATTCTCTGTGTCGGTCACTTCTGTCCACGCAAAAACCAATATGAACTTATCAGGGCACTTCGAAACAGTGATTGCCGTATTACATTTCTCGGTACCGCCCGTCCTATGCACAAGGCTTATTACGCTCTTTGCCGAAGAGCCGCCGGGACAAGACACTGTTTTTCCGGCAGCCTGTCACACAGCGGCGTTTTACATGAACTTGCCAGGGCCCGCCTCTGTATTTCGGTCAGTCATGCAGAAACTCCGGGGATAAGTAACTTGGAAGCCGCGGCACTGGGATGTAATCTTTTGCTGCCTCCTATTGAACCGGTCATGGAATATTTCAGTACAGAGGCGCACTATTCAACTCCGAAGGCAAAAGATTTTCAGGCATTGATACGGCAGTTGACATCCCAGCCTCCCGGGCCGGGATTAAGCAGGCACATCAGAAATCACTATTGTGAAGCCATTCTTACAAAAAAATTAAAAGCATTGACACTTCCGGAGATATAATAATGAGTTTTATTGAAAACATATTTGCTGTTTTAAATCCTTTCGCTCCGTTTATGCAGCTGCTGAGACATCGGGTGCTGTGGAAAAATCTTTTAAAACGGCGTTTGTCACAGGCTTATCACGGTTCGCTTCTTGGCGGTCTCTGGAGTGTGATACAACCGCTTTTTATGTTACTGGTGTATTCATATGTATTCAGAGAAGTATTTAAAGTCCGCTGGAACGCGGCAGCGGAAGCATCGGATTCCATGTTTGCGATCATTATGTTCTGCGGACTGGCTTTTTTCAATATTTTCAGTGAAGCGGTCAATGCGTCTGCCGGAATTATGCGAGCAAATGTGAATTTCATCAAAAAAACAGTATTTCCGCTGGAACTTCTGCCGTTGACTCAAAGTTGTGGGTCTGCCATTCTGGGTGGATTGTGGTTTCTGCTGATTTTTCTGGCTAATCTGTGGGTGAAGGGGCAGGCGGCACTTTCATGGTCTCTTTTATTGTTTCCTGTGATTTTTCTGCTTTATGTTCAGTTTGTTTCGGGGATTTGTTTTATAGCGGCTTCTGCCGGTGTCTATTTCCGGGATACACAATTTATATGTTCCATGATACTGCAGGTTCTGTTTTTTACCACGCCTATATTTTATCCGGTTTCTGCTGTTCCGGAACGTTTCCGCTGGGTTTTGACAATCAATCCATTCTCCTGGTTTGTTGATATCGGACGTAATGTTTTGCTGTATGGGGAATGGCCGGAGTTTTCTGCTTTATTCAATCTGTTTATTCTCGCATTTATCTGCTGGCAGGCGGGCTGGCTTTGGTTTCATGTGACAGAAAAGGGGTTTGCTGATGTCATCTGATATTATACTTTCTGCTGAACATATTTCAAAACGTTACGAGATTTATGCAAAACCGTCTCACCGGCTTTATCAATGCCTGTGGCCGGGTAAAAAAAAGTTTTATGATGAGTTCTGGGCATTGTGCGATTTTTCGCTGAAAGTAAAACGCGGTGAAAGCATCGGAATAATCGGAGGCAACGGTTCAGGAAAAAGCACACTGCTGCAAATTTTATCAGGAGTACTTCAGCCCACCACCGGATCAGTTAGGCAGGCAGGGCGGTTGTCGGCACTGCTTGAACTCGGCAGCGGGTTTCATCCGGATTATACCGGACGTGAAAACATCGTGATGGCTGCGGCACTGCAGGGAATAGATGATAA
>CASECL010000235.1 GCA_949286445.1 uncultured bacterium
ACAATAAAATTGCAGGGTTTTGAGGGCAAAGTATATGTTTATGCGAAATCTTTTCGCAGAAGCAATCGTTGGGTTACAGTCGCTTTTTACTTTATATTTCGTTGGCTTCAGCCTCGCATACGTCAGTATGCGTCGGCTTTGCCGCCTTATCTAAAGCCAAAATCGACTTTTGCATAATCGACTGATTAAATTCCCTGCCGGAAAAAAGTTATATTGAAAATATGTTTCTGCCGCGGCCAGGCGATGAATGGAGAAAATGGATTTTCCCCGGCTTTTTATAAATAATCACGTTCATCCGGTGTTAAACAGTTTTCACTCCGGAAGAACGTGATACAGCATAAATCAAAGGACAAAAAATACTTCAATACCGTACTTTCTCACGGCTTTTTAACGGTATTTCTCTCTGTCCCGGAACTGGTTTTGGCGGATGGTTTGGGTGTATTTTCTGCTGCGCCTACGGAAACTGCGGAGTTTTCAGCTTCTGACTTTGCCGGTTCATCAGACTTCTGAAGCCGGTATTTTATCTCATTGAGAAATTTATTCCGGAATTCATCAGTGTACATGTTTCCCAAATGTCCGCCGTCATCCGACCAGACAATTTTCCTGCCCAGAGTCCGGTCAAGAAATTCCCGGTCGGCTTCTGACAGGAGAAAATCATTGCGGCTGTGGATAACCAGTATCCGGTCAGAAGAACGGAGGAAGTTTTCCAGCCGCCGCAGGGAAGTATTCCGGTTCAGATCGTCAATTGTCAACTCGGGATATTCCAGGGTGACAAACTCCTCCATATAATCGCGGAAAGAGAATTTATCAATTGCCCGGTAATATGGAGTTCTGCGGTTGGACTCATACTCTGTTTTTATTTGTCTGAGCTGTTTTCCGTTATCTGATTCTCTTTCTGCCGGAACCGCAATCAAGTCCCTCAGGGTGTACCCGAAACTCAGAAACATCATCAGCCGGGCCTGCTGCGGAGTAAACTCAACTACATCTATCAATTCACGGGGGTTTGCCGATACTGCCATAGATTTGGCAAAGGCGTCAATGGTCATGGGAATTATTTCTGACGGCGGCAGTTTGGCGATACTCTCGCGGCATTCATCGAGTTTTCCCATGGCGTAAATCATATCCACGGGAGGATGAATGGCGATAACTGCCTTGTAGCGATCAGGTTTCGCGGCGGCAAGATCAAGGGCGGAAATAGCACCCATGGAATATCCGGCGATAATTGTTTTTTCCGGAATATATTTATCTTTTTCTTTCAGGGTGTGGAGAATTTTATCCAGTGTTTCGCTCATAAATGTCAGATCTGATGGCCCATAGCCGCCGAAAAGCCTCCGTTCGTGAGCTTGCAGGCTGGACCAGTTCATGGAGTTGTTCAACATCAGTACTCCGCAGTCGGTATTTTCAGAGATAAGTTCAGCCAGCATCAGCATGGTGCTATTGAAATAGTATCCGCCGAGACCGGGAATAAGTATTACCAGAGGGGCATTGAGGTTTTCTTCGCCGTCTTTTTCCCGGGGCGGAATAAAACCGTATTCCCAGTATATCCCCCCGGGAACTGCCTGTATTTCACGCTGTTCAATCCGGCTGGAAAAATCACCGTTCCAAAGTGAAAGATGCGTCCAGATGCTGTCTTCATCCAATCTTGGTGCAGCGGCGAGATATTTCAGACTCTGTACATAGGGGTCGGAACTCTTTTTCTGCTTTGGCGGCTTGCCGGTTCTTTTTATTTCGGCTTCGTAAAACGCTTTTTTGGCGTCAAGCTCGCGACGGAATTTCAGCGTCCATTCATCCAGCTGCATCTGGCGGCGGACGATGTGGTACTCTTTGAGCATTTCGTAACGGTCGTAACTGCTGTTGGACAATCTTATATACGGCCGGTACTGCTCCACCGCCCGGCTGAGACCGGCGGGAGTTGAGGTATAAGGCAGATAAGTTTTTATATCCAGTGCCATATCAAAAATGCTTCCGATATGGTCCCGGACGTAGCCGTTCTGGAGCACCGGCAGGGTAATTATCGCTCCGGACGGAATGCCCCATTGGGCAAAGGCAGTGCCGATATCTTCATCCCGGCGGTAAATCTGCCAGAAGTAATCCGCCGGATCAAAAAGCCCGGCAATGCCGATGGTGGTATTGATGAGAAAACGTCCCAGTTCACTTCCTGCTCCGCTCCATTTGGCCTGAAGCAGGCAGCTGACCATGCGTTGCGGAAAAGCCAGGTTGTCGGCAGCCATGTTAATCCGTTTGATGCCTTCCCGGGGAATGATTGATCCGTAAATATATCCTATCGGGCGGACCAGATATTTCATAAGCCAGGAGTTGAAGGTATCCATCGGCCGGTTGAATTTTTCACACGAATCTTCTCCGCCGCCGGCATGATAGACCAGTTCTGAAATAGTCCACCCTCCCGGAGGCGGCAAATCGGCAGTATCTTTACTGTCATTTTGAGCTGAAACAACGGCAGTTTCCTGCCGTGTACCGGTGTTTTTTTCCGGCGCGGAAGAAGCACACCCCCACCCGGTAAACAGCACTGCGGCAATGGAAAAAATGAGAAAGAATAATTTAAAATTCTTCATGACTTTGTTCCCACCTTGTACCAATCCGGGCGGATGTTGAGCTGATTGATTTTATAGTGCAGTATTCTGGGAGTTATCTTCAATTTCCGCGCTGCCGCCGCCACGTTGCCGGAACAGTTTTTCAATGCTTCCACAATGAGTTCACGTTCAAACGATTTTACTAAAGTCTCAAATCCGGCGTCATCATCAAGATTTACCGGGAGAGCCGCGGTATTGGTGTTGGCGGCGGTTTGAAGTGACGGCGGCAGATTGTAGGCATTGATCACTTCATTATTGCTGGTAAGCAGTGCGCGTTCAATGCAGTTTTCCAGTTCGCGCACATTCCCCGGCCAGTGATAGGCCATCATCATATTGATGGCGGGAGTTGATATGCGCCGAATATTGCGGTGGTGTTTGCGGTTGTATTTTTCCACAAAGTGTTCTGCCAGAAGAATAATATCCGACCTGCGGTTTACCAGATCCGGTATGTGAATGGGAAAAACGTTCAGCCGGTAATAGAGGTCTTCCCGGAAAAGATTCTGTTCCATCAGTTTTTCCAGATTTCTGCTGGTGGCGGCGATAATGCGCACATCAGAATAGAGTGTCAGGTTGCTGCCGATACGGGAGAAACTCTTTTCCTGCAGAAAGCGCAGCAGTTTCACCTGAACCGGCAGACTCAAGTCTCCGATTTCATCCAGAAAGAGGGTTCCACCGTCCGCCTCTTCCACCCGCCCGATCCGCCGGGTCACTGCGCCGGTGAAAGAACCTTTTTCATGACCGAAAAGTTCACTTTCGATCAGATTTTCCGGCAATGCCGCACAGTTTACGGTAATAAAGGGCTTGTCCCGCCGCCCGCTGGCCTTCTGAATGGCTCTGGCCACCAGCTCTTTTCCGGTGCCGGAACTGCCCAGAATAAGCACGGTGGCTGAACTGTCCGCCACCTGGGCGATCATGGAATAAATGCTCTTCATCGTCTGGCAGTTGCCGATTATTTCCGCCGGGCGCGGCGTGAGGTCAAGTTCCTGCTTCAGACGGTAATTTTCATCCAGCAGTTTTGACCGTTCCTCATGTTCGCACTGAAGAGTGGAAACCGCTTCGGCAAACAGATTGGAAACAATCTCCAGCAAATTTAAATCCCGCTGCAAATCGGTGTGCTGGGAAACTTTCCGGTCTATACTCATCGTACCTATCACTTCCCCCTGATGGATGATCGGTACACAGACAAAGGCAATATTTTTTTCATGCTTCCGGCTTTTGGTGCGGTCAAGAAATTCATCACTGGTGCTTATATCCGGAATGACCATAGCTTCTCCGGTGGCGGCAACTTTCCCGGTCACTCCCTCGCCCAGGCGGTACTTGCCCCGCTTCATTTCTTCTTCACTCAAACCGTGGGAGGCTTCAATAAAAAGGTTATCCCCGTTTCTCAGGGTAAGCGTACCGCGCAGCAAACCCATCTCACGGTAAAGAATGTCCAGCACCATTTTGAACAGCAGCGAGACGTTTCTTTCCCGTACCACCGCCCGGCTGATCTGCTTGAGAACATCTATTTCAAGATTTTTGTCCCGGTTCATTTGCTGCACTCCGCCGCGGCCCGTTTCATACCTCCGGCGGCGGCCAGTATGGTTTTTTCATCTACGCAGAAAGCCAGCCGTATGTAGCCGGCGCGGCCGAATGCTCCGCCCGGAACCGCCAGAATACGTTCTTTAAGCAGGGCATCGACAAAAATCCGGTCATCAGCCACCGGAGACTGGGCAAAGAAGTAAAAAGCTCCTGCCGGCATAGAGTATTTAATATTGGCATCGTCAAGTATTTTGGCCATGGCGTTTCTTCTTTTCCGGTAAATTTCCAGATCCACCGTGGCATCCAGGCAGTCCAGCAGAATTTTCTGGGCCACCGCAGGGGCGTTGACAAAACCGAGGGTGCGGTTGGAAAGGATAAGACCGCCGGAAAGCTCCTTTTTCTCCTCCGCAGAAAGTGCGGGATTGATGGCAAGGTACCCGATACGTTCTCCGGCAAGTGAGAGACTCTTGGAGTAAGATCCGCCCACAATGCTGTGGCGGAAAAATTTAAATACCGAGGGAATTTCCACGCCCTCAAAATTGAGGAAGCGGTAAGGTTCATCAGCAATGACAAATATCGGCCGGGAATATTTCTTCTCCGCCGCTTCAATCAGTTCCGCCAGCCGGGTATATTCCGCCGCGGAATAGATTTTGCCGGTGGGATTGTGGGGGCTGTTGAGAATTACCGCCCGGGTTTTCTCATTGATCGCCGCGGCGAAGTTGTCAAGGTCGAGGTCGAAAGTAAAGTCAACACTCTCTGCCCTCACCAGTCTGCCGCCGTGGTTGGCAACGTATGAGTCATATTCCACAAAGTAGGGTGAAGGGGTAATCACCTCATCGCCCTCTTCCAGAATGGTGTGAAATACCACGTTAAGCCCGCCTGCCGCGCCGCAGGTCATAATGCAGTCGGCCGCCTCAAGCGCAACTCCCTGTTCTCTGGAAAGATGTTCTGCCAGTTTTGCCCGCACTTCCGGATAACCGGCATTGGGCATATACCCCAGCGAAAAGGGTTTTGCCGCCTCTTCTGCTATATGATACAGGCTTTGCCCCACGGATTCCGGAGGCGGAAGATCGGGATTGCCGAGGCTGAAATCATACACGTTTTCCTCGCCGTGGATCTTTTTCAACTCAATTCCCTTTTCGAACATCTGACGGATAAGAGAAGAACCGGAAAGCTGTTTTTTTATCTGGCTGTTTACCATCTGCATCGCAAGACTCCTTAATTTTGTAACCGGGAGGAGAAATCATTTTTCCTTAATTTATCATTCAAGGTAGGTTTTTTCAAGCCGGAGTTGACAATTTTGTCATTTTTTTATAAGAGTTGAAGGAGGTGTAAAGCATGGGAGGAAAGAAATCTGATGCTCCGATTGACCGGATTGAAGAAGCTTTGCTCAAAAGAGCACTTGGGTTTTCCGTGGAGGAGAGTGTTTCCGAAGATATCGTGGATAAAAAAACCGGTGAAACATTGGAAAATACTAAACGCCGGGTGACCAGAAAAGAGGTCCCCCCGGATGTGAGGGCATTGCTTTTCTGGCTCAAAAACCGCCGTCCCGGACGTTGGCGGGACCGGATAGATGCTCCGGAAGAGAAAATAACCTATGATTTTGACGAGGATGAAATGAAGCTTTGAAGTTTTTTTATCCTGATGGAAAATGAAAAGAAAATTGAGGTAAAATCAGGAAGAGGCGTGGAAAAATCTTCCCCCCCGGGGAAAACTTTTTCACCTCTATTGTTGTTTTCTGCCTGCTTTGAAAGACAGAAAGGTTTTTCTTTCAGGGGGTTACGTTTTCAGCGGTTTTCCGCTGCGAACTTTCCCGCCGCTTCCCCCATCGCCAGACAGTTGCCGGTTACCCGGTAGGCGGCATGGGCCATGAAACTGCCGGAAATACAGCGTCCGGCGGTAAGCAGACCGGATTTCCCCCGCGGAATCAGTGCACGCATCGGAATATCAAAACCGTGATGGTCAATGCATTGCTGACCTTTTACATCCGGTTCATGAATATCCACATTGAATTCCACCCGGCAGACGGCATCGCTGAAGCGGGCGGAATTTTTCACATCGTCATCACTGATACGGTATTCGCCGATAATTCTCCGGCTTTCCCGGACTCCGATCACCCAGGGCAGTTGAAGCAAATAGACTTTGCCGAAAATGTCTTCAATCAAAGGCATGAATTTCATCGCCTCCCGGACCTGTTTTCTGCCCTCCAGCGTGGCCCGGGTGAGATCATCGCCGCCGATGCCGGAATGTTTCTGAATATGAGTCCACTGAATCAGGGCTTCGCCCGGACGGGGAAGTTTGATGCATGCCGGGGAGGAAAAGGGAATACTGGACAATAAATTTTCCATTCCGGCGCGTTCAACGAGTTTTTCGAACCACAGGGTATTTCCGTCCCGTGGGTAGTCATCCTTTACCCCGCCCAGCCGGAACATCATGGTCATCGGCTGGCAGAAGTGGTCACCTTCCCTGCCAAGTTCGAACTCCGCTCCGGCATCGGCAGCCGCGTCCCCGTCGCCGGTGCAGTCGATCACCCAGTCGGCGGTAACGGCAAAAACTCCGGACTTATTTTCCGCGATTACACCGGTTATCTGATTGCCGTCAAAAACAGTTTCCACAAAGAACGTGTACAGCAGCAGATCAATATTATGGGATACGATATATTCATCCAGCAGCATTGTCATCTCAGTCGGATCGAAAGATATATCCCACAAACCTCCCCAGCTGTGCCGTTTCTTCAATTCATCACGGAGTTCGCGGTTGAGGC
>CASECL010000236.1 GCA_949286445.1 uncultured bacterium
GATCAAGTGTGCAGATTATATTATTGATCTTGGGCCTGAAGGCGGGGCCGCCGGAGGAAAAATTATTGCTGAAGGAACTCCGGAGGAGGTGGCGGAAATTAAAACTTCATATACCGGTAAATATTTAAAGGAATATTTAGTATGAACAGTGCGCGGCCGAATATCCTTTTGCTGATTACAGATCAGCAGAGCTGGAAGATGATGGGGTGTGCCGGGAATAATTATGTTAAAACTCCTAATCTGGATCGGCTGGCTGCCGGAGGTGTCCGGTTTGAAAACTGTTTCTGTTCCGATCCGGTTTGCATACCATCTCGGACCAGTCTGCTTACCGGACGGATGCCGGGAGAGTTCGGGGAGAGGGGCAACTACCTTGAAAATTATCATTTTTCTCCGGATGATCTTTGCAATGCACTGGGAAATCTGATGAAAAATGCCGGATATGAGGCACTTTACGGGGGGAAGGTTCACGTTAATGACGCTTTGCATCCTGCCAATACCGGTTACGAATATTTTTGCCCGGATGAGCGTGAAATTCTGGCAGAAGCCTGTGTTGAACAGTTGTCGGCAAAGCATGAAAAACCGTTTTTCATGGTCGGATCATTTATCAACCCTCACGATATATGTTATCAGGCCATCTGTGCATTTCCTGATGACAATAATAAGTGGCTTATTGATAAATCACCGGTGGAAATTGCTAATCTGACCCGCTATCTCCGGGAGGCAGAAGAACTGGAAAAAAGCGGACGCTGGAAAGAGGTATATCCGCCGCTTCCGGATAATTTTGAAATCCAGCAGGATGAACCTCCGGCGATCAATGAACATATCAGTTTGCGCCCCTTCAAAGTCAATGCCCGCAAGCAGTGGGGTGAATTGGAGTGGCGGAGACATCGTTATATTTACTGCCGGCTCACTGAACAGGTTGACCGGGAGATCGGCATGGTGCTTGACGCCCTGGATAAAAATAATTTATCCGGCAATACGCTGGTAGTTTTCACTGCCGACCATGGTGATCATGATTCGTCCCACCGTCTCGAGCACAAAACCATATTTTACAGGGAAGCGTATCAGGTACCATTTATTATGCGCTGGCCGGGGAAAATTCCGGCGGGAATAGTTGATCGCAATCATGTGATTATCAATGGTTTGGATGTTGCCGCCACCTGCTGTGCCGTGGCAGGTGCTGTAAAAAGCGGAAAAATGCACGGCCGGAATGTGCTGGAATTATTTGACCGGAATAATACCGTAAGCTGGCGTAATGACGTGTATTTGGAAAATGAATGCGGTTTTGCCGTGGCGGGAAAAGATTATCTTTACGCCCTCTATATGGACGGAGAAGCGGCAAATAATGAACAGCTTTATGATCTGGTGAATGATCCGGGGCAGACCCGCAATGCCGCATCGGATCCGGAACAGCAGAAAATTCTGAACTACTGCCGTGAACGGCTTGTTGATTGTCAAACACTCTTTTACGGCGGCCGCCGCAGAGAAAAAGAGATCGGGCATTGAGCAGTCTGCCCCGTCGTATAACAGCAAAGCATCTCAATCTCAGCAGTGTGAAAGTTTTCGCTGAATTAAGAAACGTACCTCAGTGTACGGAATTATGACGGTTTGATAACCGGAACAGCTGCCGCAGATGATGTTCAATCTGCCACTGTAATTTTATAAGGCAGGCAGTCAAGAAAAACCCTTCCGTAAGATTTTTTCAAAATCCTGCTGTCCAGAATGGCAATAATCCCCCGGTCGGTACGGCAGCGGATCAGCCGGCCGATTCCCTGGCGGAATTTCAGCACCGCTTCCGGCAGGGAATAGTCGGAAAATGCCCGTCCGCCATTGCGCTCTATTCTTTCACATCTTGCCGCCGGAAGCGGATGGTCCGGCATCTGGAACGGCAGTTTGGTAATAATAACATTGCTTAAAGCATCGCCGGGAACGTCAACTCCAGTCCAGAAACTGTTTACGCCGAATATTACCGCATTGGAAGCGGAGCGGAATTTTTTCAACATCATGCTTCTGGTCAGGTCTTCGCCCTGTATCAGCAGCTCCATGTCCCGTTCCCGGAAGTAGTCTTCCAATTCATCTGCACAGCGGCGCATCACCCGGTGGCTGGTGAATAAGACAAAAGCATGTCCGTGAGTAATATCAAGATAATGAGGTATATACTCGGTGAGCATTTCAATATACGGCTCCTGATCTCCCGGTTCCGGAAGCGAACGGTGAACAAAAACTTCCGCCTGATCCCGGGAGAATGGCGAATCCAATCCGAAAGCATCGCCTCCGGTATATCCCACTCTTTTCACAAAATAATCAAAACTCCGCCTCACAGCCAGGGTGGCACTGCAGAGAATGACTGGAAATTCCCGGCGGAAAAGAAATTTTTCCAATAGTTCCGCCACGTTAAGCGGTGCTGAATTCAATTCGATACCATACCGGCTTTCTTCGGCATAATATACGCTGTCTTCTGCTTCCATCCGGATAAACTGTCTCAAGCCCCGGGACGCACTCAGGAAACGGGCGGCATAAGCATTTATCTCGGTTTTTCTGGCGGCATTTTTCTCCATATCCTCCAAATCCCGGAGTTTTTCATAGAGGCGGAATA
>CASECL010000237.1 GCA_949286445.1 uncultured bacterium
AGAAAATGAGATAGAACTTTATCAGCATAGTAAGTCCTATCGTTACACCCGGCTGCCTGCGGAGGCTAAACGTCGTTTCTGGGCATGGCGTCAGAAGTTTAAACAGCAGACGGTCTACCCTGCGATGAGAAGAACCGGGCGGATGATTATTGATAATCCATTGGTCAGTGACCGGTTGCGCCACAAGTTGTGTGAACATTACAGCAGCGTATTCAGCCCCTATGCGGTCAGCGGAAGATTTTTTTCCAAGCAGCAGCTGATTGATATGGTCTCCTTTTCCGGGGAGGCCGGATTGCAGCTGCCGCCGGATCTGCCGTTGACCAGCATAATTATTCCGGTTTACAATAATATTGAATGGACCAGACGCTGTTTGAAATCGGTTTACTCCATCGGCAGCCGGGCACCGTTTGAAGTGATTATTGTCGATGACTGTTCCACAGATAATATCGCTTCATTGCAAAAGAGTTTTCCGGAGATACGCATTGTGCGCAATGAAAAAAATCTGGGATTTCTCCGTACCGCCAATGCCGGAGCGGCGGCGGCCAAAGGTGAATATCTTATTTTTCTTAATAACGATACCGAAGTTCTGCCCCGCTGGCTGGATGAACTGGCAACTGCACTTTACCGTCATCCGGAAGCCGGCATGATCGGATCAGCTTTAATACATTTATCCACCGGCAAACTTCAGGAAAGTGGAAATCTGATTTGCAAAGACGGCCGCATGATGCCGCTGGGACGGGGACAGGATCCGAAACACCCTGAATTTACTGCGTTCCGTGAGGTGGATTTTTCCTCGGCGGCAAGCATAATACTCCGGAAAAGCGATTTTGATGCCGTGGGCGGATTTGATGAAATTTACGCTCCGGCATATTTTGAGGATCCGGATCTGGCGTTGAAACTGCAGTCGTCCGGGAAGAAGAATTATGTGCTTCCGCTTTCACAGGTTTTGCATCAGGAGATGGCTTCATACGGCGGTACGCTGGATGAAAAGTGCGAACGCAACCGCAAACTGTTTTATGAACGCTGGGGCGGATATCTGCAGAAAAATGCGTTATATTCCACCCCGGAGGAAATCAATGATGTACGGCATTACCGGAAAAAACGGGTGCTTTACATTGACGCTCAGACGCCGCAGCCGGATCGGGGATCCGGATGTATGGATGCGGTGTTCTTTATGGAATACATGCTCAAACGCGGTTATGAGGTGGTGTTCCACGGCGAATATACCCCGGGGTTTGATCCAAAATACACCGCAATACTGCTGCGGATGGGGGTGGAATGCGTTTATGAACCTTACCGCCATATTTGGGAATATATTGAAACTAATGGTTATTCGTTTGATCTGGTTTTTGTTTCCCGGGTTTACCAGGCACAGTGTTTTGACTGGCTGATCCGGCGTTACTGCCCCAATGCAGCCTATGTGTTCAATACGGTAGATTTGCACTTCATCCGGGAACGCCGTGAGGCGGAAATTTCCGGGAGCGCACGCGAAATGCTGCACGCGGCAAAGACGGAACGGCTGGAAATGACCTTTGCCGGAAATTCCGACGGGACCATTGTGATCAGTTCAGAAGAGAAAAAACTTCTGGATGAAGAGTATAAACTGGAACGGATTTACCATATTCCCCAGGCACGCCGGGTGGCCGGATGCCGCAATCCGTTTTCCCAGCGTGAGGGAATGGTCTTTATCGGCAGTGCCCATCCGCCGAACCTGGATGCGCTGCGCTATTTCCATGACGATATACTCCCGCGGCTGAATGCCCGGAAAAAAGGTGTGAAACTTACCGTGATCGGCGAGGCTCTGGCCCGGGAAATCAACAACCGGGAGGAATACCGTGATTTGGCAAAATGCAAACAGATTGAGTTTGTCGGATTTGTGGCAAATCTGTCTGATGTGCTGGATTACGCCAAGCTTACCATAGCTCCGCTGCGTTACGGGGCGGGCACCAAAGGTAAAATTGCCTCCAGCATGTCCTGCGGAGTGCCCTGTGTATCCAGCCGTTTCGGGGTGGAAGGTACCGGCATGGTCGATGGTACGGAAATAATGGTTGCCGATGATCCGGACACCTTTGCCGCGGCTATTGTCCGGCTGCTGGAGGATGAAAATACCTGGAATATTATTTCTTCCGGCGGAATTTCATTTTTGAAACGCAACTATGCACCTGCCACGGTGGAAAAACAGATGGATGATATGCTTGAAGAGGTGTTTGCCCGCCGCCGGATGCTGAATGAAAAATTCAAACTTCTGGACGTTGACACCGCGGCAGAATGCGCAGTGAAGATGAACGGAGTTTCTGACGCTGAACTGTGGCAGGCGGCGGAACTCTGGGCACCGAGACGGAGCGGAAAACTCTTCTGCATGTTCGACAATGAAGATTGCCGCAAAGCGGCGGAAGAACGCTGCAAAAATACGGTATTTGAATTCACCCGGGCGGACAAAGCTGACTTTATGGTGCTGTCTCCCCGGCTGGAATTGCCAGCATTGAATGCCGCGGCGGAAATGCTGGCCGAGGGCGGACGGATGGTGTTTTCCTTTGCCGCAGAAAATTTGCAGGAAGGGGGCAAAGCGGGTGTGGAAGCATTTTTCCGGCACTTGAAAGAGTTGGACTTTGCCGATATCCGGATTTACAATGGCAATATCTTCTGCGCCGGGAAAATAGTGGAAAAAAATCCTGACGGCGTTGAAAACTGGTAATTCAGTTAATATGTCTGCCAGGGTTGACATACTGCTGCCGGTGTATAACGGCAGAAAATATTTGCCGGAACAGTTGGCATCATTTAAAAATCAGACGGAAAAATCCATCCGTCTGATTTTGCGTGATGACGGGTCCGGTGACGGCGGAATAGATGAAAGCCTGTTCCGGGACGGCGGATTGGCTTACCGCATTTTGCCGGAACGTGATCACCGCGGCGTGGTTGCGTCTTACAACGCTTTGCTGGCGGCATCGGACGCTCCTTATGTGATGTTTTCCGATCAGGATGATGTCTGGAATTCAGACAAGGTGAGTAAATCGCTGGAGCGGTTGATGGCAATGGAGGCTGAATACGGATCAGATACTCCATTGCTATGTTTCAGCGATCTTGCCGTCGTGGATGAAAAGCTCAAACTCAAGTCGCCGTCATACTTTGATTACCAGAAGATAGATCCGCTGCGCAACCGACTGAATCAGCTTTTGCTGCAAAATACCGGATGCGGCTGTACGATGATCTTTAACCAGGCAATGAAGCAGCTGGTTGGAATCATGCCGGAGGGCACGGTTATGCATGATCACTTTTTCATGCTGACAGCGGCATGCTTCGGGAAAATATCTTTTATTGATGAAGCATTGATGCTTTACCGCCAGCATGGCCGCAATGTTTACGGTGCCAGCCGGTACGGCTGGAAATATTTTTTCCGGCGCGGCGGACAGGGCTGGCACAGTATCCGGAAAAGATTTTATCAGAATGTGGAACAGGGACGGGTGTTTCTGGATAAATATTCTTCTTTGCTCAATACGGCAGACCGCCGGATGCTGGAAGATTTTGTTTCGCTTCCCGGCTCCGGATTTATCACCCGGAGAAAAATTCTTCTGAAGCACCGGATTTTCAAAGCCACGTTTTTAAGAAATCTTGGAAGCATGCTGATTGTATAATCAGGATATGCTTCCTCCCGGAAACGTGGTCGAAACTTCGACCCCGTGCCTTTGCCGGCTGAACAGGCAGTTTTTCCCGCGTAAAACTGAAAATAACGTGTTTCCCCCTCCCGGAATAATATTTTCTGTGTTTTATCTTTGCTCAGTCAACAAACAGTTCCCGGGTGGAGAAGTTGGGTTCACTGGTAAGATTTATGCCCAGTTTGCGCAATCCTGCCTCATCACCCGGCGTCGGCAGATGGGTGAGGTGCATTTCACAGCCGGAGAGCACGCTCAGTTGTTTCATTGCCAGCTCTGCCGCCGGGTTGTTGGGCGAACTTACACTGAGAGCAATAAGGGTTTCCGCCAGATCCAGACTTATGCGTTTGGACTTGAGAATATCTTTTTTCAAACTTCCGACAGAGTCGATAACTTCGTGGGAGATAAGAGGCAGTTTGTCCGGCAGATTGGCCAGCGTTTTTATTGCATTGAGTATGCAGCTGGAGGCGGCGTGCATCAGGGGGGAATTTTTTCCGGTTACCACCCGCCCGTCAGGAAGTTCAATAGCCGCTCCGCAGAAGATATTGTCATTGCCTTTGTCTTTCTGTGTTTCCGCCTCTTTTGCCGCGGCCCGGGCGGGAACGACAATCTTGCGGTCTTCTTCGGTAATGCCGAGGTTGTCCAGCATTACTTTAACCCGTTCCACTGTCGGCTTTTCCGCCAGTCCCATGGCGTATTCACAGCGGTAACGGAAGTATCTGCGGATAATCTCCTGTTTTGCCGCTTCGCGCACAACTTCATCATCTGTAATGGAAAATCCCACCCGGTTCACTCCCATGTCCGTGGGCGACATATAAAGATTTTTCCGCTTCATGATCCGGTCGCAAATCCGTTTGACTACCGGAAAAACTTCCACATCGCGATTGTAATTTATTGCCACTTTACCATAGGCTTTGAAGTGAAACGGATCCACCATATTCACATCGGCAATATCGGCAGTAGCCGCCTCATAAGCAATGTTCACCGGGTGATCCAGCGGCAGATTCCATACCGGGAAGGTTTCAAACTTAGCGTATCCGGCGGCGACTCCGCGGAGATTTTCATGGTAAACCTGGGATAAACAGGTACCCATTTTCCCGCTTGAAGGACCCGGACCGGTAACAATGACCACCGGTTTGGTGGTTTCAATATAGGAGTTGGCTCCGTAACCGTTTTCACTTACAATGGTGTCCAGATCAGTGGGATATCCCTGAATTGGACGGTGGGCGTAAACCGGAATGCCGCGGCGTTCCAGCTTATTCATAAAGTTTTTCACTGCGCTCTGATTGTTGTACCGGGTAACCACCACACCGGCGACATGCAGATGCCACTCTCTCAGGTCGTCAATGATCCGGAGCGTATCGGCGTCGTAGGCAATACCGAAATCGGCGCGAATTTTTTTCCGCTCGATATCTCCGGCGTGAATGCAGATAACAATATCCACCTGATCTTTCAGCCGGTGAAGCAGCTGAAGTTTCACATTGGGATCAAAGCCGGGAAGAATTCTGGCGGCATGATAATCGTAAGCGAGTTTACCGCCGAATTCAAGATAAAGTTTGTTATCAAATTTTGCCGCCCGTTCGAGAATGGCTTCTGATTGTTCCTTGAGGTATTTTTTGCTGTCAAAGCCGATTTTTCGCATTGAATCCGTCTCCTGAAAAGTTTTCTTTTAATATAATCCAAAGGAGAGGTTAAATCAAGTTTCAAAGCAAAAAAATAACCTGCTTCCTGACACTAAAACCGTGTCGTTCCGGAAAAGAAAGAGTCTTTAATATCTTATCAGAAAATATCACCCCAAGACCGCATCCTCCCCTTTGTTTTTATTCCCAACATCCGGTGGTTTAAAGCCTTGGGAGTGAAGAGAGTGAGCAATTGTTTTTTTACTGCCGTTCCGGTTTGATGCCTCTGCTCTGCCGGAACGGCAGGTGAAAATTATACTCCGGTACTGCCGAAACCTCCGGAACCGCGTTTGCTTTCAGAAAGATTTTCCGAATCAAGCAGTTCCACCTCCGGCAATTCAGTTATAACCATCTGGGCAATCCGGTCGCCGCGTTTGATTTCAAAATCATTTCTGCCGCCATTGTACATAATAATACCGATTTCGCCCCGGTATCCGGCATCCACCGTGCCGGGGGAATTGGTCAGCATAAGATCGAATTTCGCCGCCAGTCCGCTGCGGGGACGGATCTGCGCTTCATAATTGACCGGCAATTCAATAAATACGCCGCTGGGTACAATCTGACTGCGTCCCGGCTTCAGAACAGTGTCAAGACGGCTTTTGAGATCAAAGGCGGCATCATCAGCATGGGCTTTGGCCGGGAAAAGATCTTCGCAGCCCGGATACATTTTAACACGGACAGAAACTTTTTTCATGAAAACTCCTGATAAGGATTTGTTTTATTTGATGTCAGGGGTTACATTACCACAATCAGGGAGATTTTGCAAATGAATGAAGAAAATAAACTTGATATTCGTTTCGGACACGGTTTTGATGTTCACGCTTTCGCTCCGGAGCGCAGACTGGTGCTCGGCGGCGTGGTAATTCCTTTTGAAAAAGGTCTGGATGGCCACAGCGATGCCGATGTGGTTATTCACGCCCTGATGGATGCCATGCTCGGCGCGCTGGCTCTGGGGGATATCGGCAAATATTTTCCGGATAAAGATGAACAGTACCGGGATGCCGACAGTATGAAACTGCTGGAGAAAGTAGTGAAAATAATCCGGGATAATGGATACCGGGGAGGTAATTTTGATATTACCATTATTGCCCAGCGGCCCAAAGTATCGCCTTTTACCGGGCAGATGAGGAAGAATATTGCCCGGGTTTGTCAAATGGATGCAGGAAGAGTTTCGGTAAAAGCTACAACAACGGAATATCTCGGCTTTACCGGCAGAGGAGAGGGGATTGCCGTTTTTGCCACGGCAACGCTGATTGCCGGAAAATAGAAGCCGGATAGAAAATATAATCCGGATGACATTTGAAATAATAACCGATAGAATATAAATTTACAGAATAATGAAATTATAATTTTCTCTGCCCGGCAGAGATGATAAGGGAGATTTATTGAAAAATGGAAAAACTGGTGATTATCGGCAGCGGTCCGGCGGGGTTGACTGCGGCAATTTACGCGGGGAGAGCTAATTTATCTCCTGTGGTCTATTCCGGAAGTCTGCCGGGCGGATTGCTTACCCAGACCAGCGAAGTGGAAAATTTCCCCGGATTTCCGGAAGGAGTTCAGGGATTTGACCTGATGATGAAAATGCAGAATCAGGCGGAAAAATTCGGTGCGCGCATAGAGTATGATTTCATTGAAAAAGTCGTGTTGTCCGATGGCGGCGTGCAGAAACTTTTTATCTCCGGCGGAACCGTTGTGGAGTGCCAGGCACTGATCGTGGCAACCGGAGCTTCGCCGCGCTGGCTCGGCATTCCGGGTGAAGAAAAATATCGGGGGAAAGGGGTTTCCGCCTGTGCCACCTGCGACGGAGCTTTTTACCGGGATCTGCCGGTGGCGGTAGTGGGGGGAGGGGACTCGGCGGTGGAGGAAGCAATGTTCCTGTCCAATATCGCCTCCAGTGTAACCTTGATTCACCGCCGGGATAAACTGCGCGCTTCCAGTATCATGGCGGAACGGGTTCAGAAAAATCCCCGGGTGAAAATCCTGTGGAACAGTACCGTAGAAGATATTGAGGGCGACGGGAAAGTCGAGAAACTGAAAATAAAAAATCTTCTTACCGGGGAATTGAGTGAATTGCCCTGCCGCGGCTATTTCGCCGCTTTGGGACATGTGCCGAATACTGAACTATTCCGGGATTTTCTCAAAGTTGACGATCATGGATATTTTGTCCACTCCAACCAGAGTTCAGAAACGGCATTGAAGGGTGTTTTTGTCGCCGGAGATTGCGCCGATCCCAGATACCGCCAGGCCATTGTAGCGTCCGGATCCGGCTGTCAGGCGGCAATGGATGCGGAAAAATATCTGGCAGGAAAAGAATAAGGCTGTTTCAGACCGATGGGACAATATTCCAGAAGATTGAGTATCATTATCGGCTGTCACGGCAAAACGGATTATTTTGCCGATACATTGGACTCTTTCGTAAAAAGTCCGTATCACTTTAAAAATGCGGAAATATTGATTTGTGATGACGCTTCACCAGCCGGAGGGGATGGTGATACGGCAAGGGAATATGCCCATCGTTATCCCGGGTTGATCCGGGTGCTGAGAAATGAACGCAATGAGGGAGCCAACCGGGTCTATCATAAGTTATGGGAAAATTCCGTCGGTGAATATATCATGCCTTTTGACAGCGATGATATATTTTTGAATTTCGACATTGACCGGAGCATGGCTTTTCTGGACAGCCATCTGGAATTTGCCGCCAGTTTCGGCAAAAAAAGACTGTTTGATTCTCAGCGCGGAGATTTAGTGGAAAGCCACGGCGGGGATTACAGCGTTTTTGCTTTGTCATTCAATCCCCGGGTAACTCACAATGCCATGCTGATACGGTCAGATGACTTGAAAGAATCCGGAGGGTATCTGCCGAAATGTTTCCGCAGTATTTTTCCTGCCGGCCCGGATATTGCCATGTGGGTAGGGCTGGGATTGAAAAAAAAGATGCTGTTTGAAGATGAATACCGGGCTTTGTACCGGATACATCCGGAGCAGCATATTTCTGTTAAAGCACAGCGTTACGCGCAGGATTACCGGCAGATGCAGCGGGAGTTGCTGGAAGATTTCCCGGATTTGTGGCGATCACTCTATGAACGCCGTGAGATGAGGATAACTCCGGAGCTGAAGATCCCGGCTGTGGTATTGCTGGGGGTGTTGTTCCGCAATGCAAAAAGCGATGAGGAGGCATTTTACTATCTGGACACCGCCATGCGGATAATGCCGGAAGATTACGCCATATTGGAGTATAAGATAAAACTTCTGCTCCGGCTGGGACGCAGCAGCGAGGCTCTGGCACTCGGACTTTTGATGCTCAGCCGCCACGGAGGATCGTATTATGTCGAAAGTGTGGCGTACGAATTGATTGAGCAAGCCTTGCAGCAGCAGAAAGTTGACCAGCTGGAGGTCAGGAAAATACGGGCAATGGTGGTGGAGCACTTTTTCCGTATGACTCCGGAACAGCGTCAGAAACTTGATGCAGTGAAACGCAGTTAAAGCAGTTTTTTTCACAACAAGAGAAAGTGTAATCGGAAGAAATGGACTGTACAGAATCAGATTTCCGGGGTAATAAGGGAGAGGATGCCGAAATAAGCTGGAGCCAATGACCGGAATCGAACCGGTGGCCTGCTCATTACGAGTGAGCTGCTCTACCGACTGAGCTACATTGGCACGGCGCATTTCCTAATATAACATTACTTTTGCAAAAGTAAAGTCTCCCGGATTAAAAAAACTGGAAAATATTGAAAAATTGACAGAGTTAACCTGATTATGATTTACACACATGAACTATCTGCTGAAATAAAGTCCCGATCCCGGTTGAATTTGAACATATTCAATTCAATTAATGGTTTTTCCTACATGTGTCTGGGCGAAACGGTGATAATTCTTTTTGCCGTTAAACTCAATGCACCCAATTATGTTATATCGCTGCTGGGGGCGATGATATATTTTGGTTTTCTGCTGCTTCCGCTGGGGCGTTATGTGGCGGGAAGGGTGGGTGCTGCCCGCTGTCAGGCCAATTTCTGGGTGATGCGCAATATTGCTGCATTGCTGGTGGCATCAGCGGCTCCGGTATCTATTTTTATCAGCCGCGGTGCTGCGCTGGTTATGATATTAATAGGAGCGTTCAGTTTCTATGGATTCCGGGCGGCCGGGATTGTGATGGGAAATCCACTCATGGGAGACATTTGTGAAGAAGATAAAAGGGCAAAATTTATTCTGCTTAACGGCATGCTGTTCAATTTATCCGGATTGCTGGCTTTGATAACGGTGGTGCTGCTGCTGCGCTGGAGCGAGAGTGTCTGGATGCTGTGTGCGATTATTGTTATGGGAGCGTCTGCGGGGGTTACTTCTTCCAAATATATCCGGAGAATTGATGAAACTGACCGGTTGAAAAAGTCAGCTACCAGGCCGATATTGCCGGAAGTAAAATTGTTATTGAAAAAATCAGTGGTAACCCGTCAGCTGATGGCGGGATTTGCCATAAATTTATCCATTATTCTTACGGTGCCGATTTCCATGCTGGCATTGAAACGGGGGTGCGGAGTAAATGATGTTCACGCACTGTTATACTCAATTATCCAGTTTGCCGGCTCCATTGCCGCCGGGCTTGGCATGGGAAAATTTGTCAGTAAGGTTGGACCGCGCCGCCGGGCTCTGGTTGGATTTTCCCTGTATTTGATAATTGCGTTATTCTGGGTATTTTTCCGGGGGGATAAAAATTCCTGGCTGCTGTGTATCCCGTTTTTACTGGCAGGGACGGCAGGTATGATCACCGGGCCTGCCATGCAGCATTATTTTCTTATGTCAATTCCGGTGGAAAATCAGGTCGCTTCATCCATGATGCTGGCAATCTGCACCGGTGCGGGGGCGGGGATTGTGGGAATGGTGCTGGGACCGTTGCTGCTGGCTTTAGCCGGAGGGAATGCTGTTGCGGGGGGAATGGAACTTTACCGGAGATATTTCTTTTTGGTATTCTTTGTTGTTCTGTTTCTGGGGATATTTGTGAAACGGCTGGTAAAAGTAATTGACACATTCCGCGAAGAATACGGCGAAGAGGCGGTGAAGCGGGTGGCAGAATCAAGTCCGCTGCCTTCTCCGCGGAGTAAAAATATGCTGCATCCGTAATTTTTTTAATGGAGTTTGTTTTTCGGCGGTATGCGGAATATAAAGGGCGATAAAATTTTTATTGTCTGGCGTGCAATGCTGTATAATTTGGAGAAAAAATGAAAAATACCGGATATACCATACCCGCGTTGAAAAGGCTGCCTTATTATCTGCGTCTGCTGCGCCAATGGCGGGAGCGCGGCAGTACTGTGGCATCCAGTATTGCATTGGCGAAAGCTGCCGGAGTTGAAGCCATTGTCGTACGCAAAGATTTAGAAATGGCGGGCGTTTCCGGGCGCAGCGGAATAGGGTATGAAATAGATTCTCTGATAGACAGGGTGGAAACCTTTCTGGGGTGGAAAAATACCTCTGAAGCATTTCTGGTCGGACTGGACGGATTTGGCCGGGCACTGCTGACGTACGAGACTTTTTCGGAATACGGGCTTAAGATTGTAGCCGGATTCGGATTGTCGGAAACGGCAACTGATAGCGGGCAAATCGGAGATATTCCGGTTTTTGATTTTGAAACTGAATTTGCACATCTTACCCGTCGGCTGAAAATCCGGATGGGAATATTATGCGTGCCGGATGAATTGGCACAGGCGACGGCGGAAAAAATGGCGGATGCCGGAATACTGGCGATCTGGAATTTCACTGGACATACGCTTGATTTGCCGGAGCATATTATCCGGCAGAAAGTGAATTTGGCCGGGGATCTGGCGGTTTTGTCAAAGAAATTGCTGGAAAAATTGAATGAAAGGAGCGTTGATTTTGAAACATAAAATAGTTATCTGCATGGGCAGCAGTTGTTTTTCCCGTGGAAACCGGGAAAATCTCCGCATTATTGAAAACTTCATCCGGGATAATCAGATTGATTGTGCCCTTTCCGGGCGCGGCTGTGCCGGTAACTGCATGAATGGACCAAACATCAATATTGATGGTATTGATTTTGAGCGGGTGGATTCAGGGACTCTGATTGATCTTTTAAGTTCAAAATTACTCGATTAGATTGTCGGGCTGATATATAAAAAAACGGATACAGGTAATGTATCCGTTTTTTTCTGCATATGTTTTCTAAGGTATGGCTTATTCTTTTGCCTTGTCGTCAGCATCGAAAACCTTTTTATACAGATATCCTGCGGCCAATGCCCCGATAATCGGCATGAGCCAGAAAAACCACAATTGCCAAAACGCATATGGATTCTGGGCGATCATCTGAACTAAAGCCGGACCGGTACTTCTGGCCGGATTGACAGACAAATTGGTAACCGGAATGCCCACCAGATGTATCAGTGTGAGGCAAAGGCCGATTGCCACCGGAGCCAGTTTTGTCGGGGCACGGCGGTCAGTTGAGCCGCAGATAACAAAAAGGAAAATGAAAGTCATAATAATTTCTGTTATCATGCAGGCAAAAAATCCGTAACCGCCGGGGGAATATTCACCAAAGCCGTTAGCGGCAAATCCGGCTCGGCTTATCAGCAGAGAATCGCTGTCGCATTGAATAGCCCAGATAGTCAGAGAAGCAAGAAAAGCTCCCGCCACCTGTGCCACTATATAAGGTCCCAGCTCTTTGCGGTCAAAACGCCCGGCCGCCCAAAGTCCGACGCTTACTGCCGGATTCAAGTGGCATCCGGAAATGTGGCTGATAGCAAAAGCCATAGTCAGCACCGTCAACCCGAAAGCCAGCGCGATTCCGGCGTATCCGATTTTGTGTCCTGCCAGTACCGCGGCACCGCAGCCGCCGAGAACCAGCCAATAGGTGCCGATGAATTCAGCAATGGTTTTTTTAGTGAAAAATTTCATCATCATAACCTTTTCATATCCCGTAATCGGGGGTTATTTTTTTGCGTTCAGTCCTTCAGCATAAGCGGCCATATTGTCTTTGAGTTTGGAGAGAGAAGACTCAATATTGCCGATATTGGCGCGAACTTTTTTCGCCTCATCACCAAGCTGTTCCGCTAACGGAATTTTAGCCAGTTTTTCGGTTTCGGCTTTGAGTTCTGCAGTTTTGCTTTCAATGGCTTTGGTGTAGGCTTCAATCTTCTTCTGGATATCCGCCGCGCTCATGTTCATAACTTCCTGTTTGATTTGTTCCGGAGTCTTGTTTTCATCAACGCTCTCTCCGCAGCCGGCGACGAAAAACAGACAGGCACATACGGTCAGCAACGCAGCAAAAAATTTCATGATCTTTCTCCCTTGTAATTAATTTTGCTTCAACTGAGGCTGATTTTATGGATTCGTTTATTCAGCCCGGGTTTAATATATTCTTTTAAACGCAAAAGTCAAATAATTTGAATGAACTTTACGGTTTAAACTGTCTGTAACAATATTTCATAAAAAATATGTATTCCCCTGCCGGTATTGCATCTGTATTTGTTTTTCATCCGGAGACACAATAAATAAATGAAAAAGAAAAAAAAGGTTATTTTTCTATGGTGAAACTTGACATTTGCTGAAAAAGCGTTATATTTAGTGCATGTGAGTAGCATGCGTCTCCATCGTCTAGAGGCCTAGGACATCGGGTTCTCATCCCGACAACCAGGGTTCGAATCCCTGTGGAGATGCCATTTTTTTGTCGAAATTCCGGATAACGTTTATATTTTCAGGATGGAAAAATGACGGAAGTACGCACCCGTTTTGCCCCCAGTCCCACCGGGTTTATGCACGTGGGAAATCTCCGCACTGCGCTTTATGCCTATCTTATTGCGCGTTCCATGGGAGGAAAGTTTATTCTCCGCATAGAAGACACCGATCAGGCCCGTTTTGTTGAAGGCGCGGTGGATGTTATTTACAAAACGCTGAATGCCGCCGGGCTTGAACATGATGAAGGCCCGGATAAAGACGGTGGTTTCGGACCCTATATTCAAAGTGAACGGCGGGATATTTATCGGAAATATGCGCTGGAGCTGGTGGAAAAAGGGGCGGCTTACTACTGTTTTTGTGATAAGAAGGCAGAAGATGAAGAGCATGATGTGCCGGTAGAACAGGAAAATTCAGAAATCTCCGGTTATGACGGCCGCTGCCGGAAATTAACACCGGAGGAGGTCAAAGCCAATCTGGAGGCAGGAAAACCTTATGTTATACGCCAGAAAATTGACCGTGAGGGTTCCACCAGTTTTGAGGATCTGGTATTCGGTAAAATCACGATTGAGAACAAAGTGCTGGATGACCAGATTTTGCTTAAACGTGACGGCATGCCCACCTACAATTTTGCCAATGTCATTGATGACCACTTAATGAAAATATCTCATGTGGTACGGGGATCGGAGTATTTGTCATCCACTCCGAAATATAATCTGCTGTACCGCGCTTTCGGCTGGGAAATCCCGCAATACGTTCATCTGCCGCTGATTATGGGCAGAAATGAAGATGGGAGTGTCTCCAAATTATCCAAACGTCACGGTTCTGTAAGTTTTGAAAATCTGGTTGCAGAAGGATATTTGCCGGAAGCGATAATCAACTATATTGCACTGCTGGGATGGTCAAGCAAAACAGACCGGGAACTTTTTACGCTGCGGGAGCTGGAGGAGTGTTTCAGTATCGCCGCGCTGAATAAGGCTCCGGCGGTATTTGATTATACCAAGCTGACCTGGATGAACGGTGAATATATGAAAAAACTGCCTCCGGAAGTGTTTGACCGGATGGCGTTTCCGGTATCCGGGGTGCAGGGGACATTTTTAGAGGAGAAATGGGAACAGCTTTCTGCGCTTTTGCAGCCGCGGGTAAGTTTGGTGTCTGAAATTCCCGGGAAACTGGCGTTCCTCTACCGGAGAAGTGAATTTTCTCCTGAATTGTTTGACAATAAGAAGAACAAGTGTACTCAGGATTTGGCAAAGGAAATCTTGCCGCAGGTTACTGCAGAACTTGCCGCCTTGCCGGAATGGGAACACAGTGCTTTGTTCGGGGTACTGGAAAAATATGCCGGGATTTACCACATGAAAAGTGTAATGTGGTGTGTCCGGATTGCTCTTTCCGGTCAGAGCGTCACGCTGGGCGGAGCCACTGACATAATGGAGCTGCTCGGACGTGATGAATCTCTGCGGCGTCTGGAAACTGCATTTCAGGCTTAGAACTTTTTGATTTATCAATCCCCGCGGGGTACGGTAAGCTGGGTTACTGTTCCGCGGGGATTTTTTATTCTGCCGGAATTTTTCCAGTTTTCCGTCGGCTTTTCATAAGGTAAATTATAATACATCAAAGATGAGGTGCGGGGGGAGGATTTTGGCGGATATCTCATACAGGCGTACCGCTGTTTACCTATGGTGTTTTCAGCCGGAGGGGGATTAAAGAATAGCAATCCGCCTGAAAACAGGGCAGGGGAGAAAACAGAATGATTAAACGCTTTGAATTCAGACCTGCGTTTTATGATTCAATAGTGCCTATCGGTTGGGAAGTCCGGCCGGTTTCTTTTTTTCTCCCCTGCGAACCCGGCGGAAAAAATCCTGAAACATGCTTTTACACTCGTCAGCCAGCACATTGCCGGTAACTTCAACCTGCCATAACATACCGGGATGTCCGGTAATATTCAGAGCTGAGCCGCAAGCTCCGCTTCTTTCATCAGCCATGCCGAAAACCACGCGTTTGACCCGTGCATTAACCATGGCTCCTGCGCACATGGCGCAGGGTTCTTTGGTAACATAAATGGTTAAATCCTCCATCCGCCAATCTCCGGCAAGCGCGGCGCAATGCCGGAGAAGTTCGAGTTCAGCATGACAGCTGGCGTCCTTTTTGCTTTCCACCGCATTTGAGGCAACTGCGACCACTTCACCGTTACGCACCGCAACAGCACCTACCGGAACTTCGCCTGCCTCTGCCGCAGCGGCGGCAGAGGCTAACGCCAGGCGCATGAATTTTTCATCTTCATTCATCGTGACAGCGTCTGTTGTCTCACCCATGCCTTGATAACCGGGCTGAGGATAAAGTCTTCCATTTCGCCATCCCGCGGCAGTGATGCGTTGCAGTAGGGACAATTGGAGTACATTTCCAAATCTACCGGAGATAATTTTTCTCCGCATACCGGACAGCGCAGAACATCAATTTCCGTCTCTCCGATTAAAACTTTTTTTACTTTTCCCATGCAGTATATTTCCCTGAAAAACTGAGCTTATCAGATTTCGCCCAGGTGGCGGTTGTAAGGATTTTCCCTGATTGCGTCTTCAAGCTTATTGCAGTTTACATTAACCCATTCCAGTTCGCTGTTGAGTTTGTCATCGGACAGGTTTTTCCCTCCGGTGAGCAGATTTTTAAGCACGAACCAAATGGTTATATACTTCGGCGGTCTGGCCGGAGTAAATCCCCAATTGTCGTCATCAAGCTTGACTTCGCGCACCAGATTGCATTCAATCAGATCATCCAGCAATATCCGCACCATGAAGGGGGATACCATCATTACACTGGCGATATCCTCTTCCCGGGGCGGTTCTTTACCCAGGTCAAAAGTGCGGAGCAAATACCGCATCAGCACCAGTTCGTAACGCAAAATCTGCCACTTGGAATATTTACGTCCGGTCAGATCAAATCTTCCGGTTCTGATATTCTGGCAGATAAAAGAAAATTCCGCGCCGAACAGCAATATCTGCCAGGAGAAGTTGAGGAAGATCAGAAACAGCGGCAGGGCGGCGAAACTGCCGTACACCGCGTTATACTTTGACAGCCAGGTCTGGGAAAACAGGAACGCCCACTGGAAAAGCTGATACAGTATGCCTCCCACCAAACCTCCCATCAATGCCGGTAACTTATTGACCTTGGTGTTGGGAATCTTTTTGTAAATGATCATAAACACCAGAACGCTCAGAATAAACGGCAGCACGGATGAGATAACCGGCAGTATTCCGGATATAACAATTCCTGACCGGGGATACATTTTGCCGAAGCCGACCAGTGTTTTATTGACCGCCACACCACCGGAACTTGCGATTATCAGCATCAGCGGGGTGATGATCAATATTGAAATAGAATCGCTCAATTTGCGGAAGATATTTTTGCGCTGCGGCAGTATCCACACCTGATTGAACGCTTTTTCAATATTGTTTGCCAACAGGAATACGGTTATTACCAACGCGGCCACACCGACACCGGCAACCACACCGCCCCTTGCCTGATTAAGCGCGCGCTCGGCGAATTGGAAAATCCAGTTGATCGCATCAGAGTGATCTGAAAAACGCTGAAGCAATTCATTTTTCAGCATTTTCTCCCATCTGAATCCCCGGGTAAACCCGAAGATCAGAGCCATGATCGGAACGATGGAGAACAGCGTATAATATGTCAATGAAGTTGACATCACGTTCAACTCCTGTGAATAAAATCTCCTTATGCTGACCTCCACAATTCTTGTGGCTTTGGCGACAAAACTCAAGTCGTCATAGCTTGAACTACGGTCATAAAAAAATTTGAAATTCATCAGCATCAATCTCCTGATTTTGGGTGGAAATGACTTTAAATAAAATCCGGATGCAGCTGGAAGATCACAATTCCCTGCTTATCCGCATGGAACAGAAATCCGGACCGCACATGGTGCAGAAATGTTCCCGATCCGGCTGCGCCCCGGATGGCACGGCTCTTTCCCGTTCATTAAGTGCTTCTTCGCGCAACTCTCTTGCCTTGTCTCCATCCAGCGCAAGTTCAAACTGTTTTTCCCAGTCAAAGGCCATTCTGGCATCGCTGATCGCATCGTCACGTTCTCTTGCTCCCGGTTTACCGGCGGCGACATCGGCGGCGTGAGCGGCAATTTTGTAAGCAATCACCCCATCCCGCACGTCCCGGGAGTTAGGCAGACCCAGATGTTCCTTGGGGGTAACATAACAGAGCATTGCCGCCCCGCAATAAGCTCCCATAGTTGCGCCTATGGCACTGGTAATATGGTCATATCCCGGCGCACAGTCAATTACTACCGGCCCCAGAATATAGAACGGTGCATCGTCGCAGAGTTCCCGTTCTTTTTTCATATTCATCTCTATTTCATTAAACGGAATATGTCCCGGGCCTTCAACCATAACCTGCACTTCGGCTTCGCGGCAGCGTTTGACCAGACTGCCGAGAACTGCGAGTTCTGCAAACTGCGCTTCATCGCTGGCATCAGCCAG
>CASECL010000238.1 GCA_949286445.1 uncultured bacterium
CGGGCCAGCGCGAACATCACTGTGAACATATTTTCCGGTATTCCCAATGCCCGGTAAATAATGCCGGAGTAGAAATCCACATTGGGATAGAGATGGCGTTCGATGAAATATTCATCCGCCAGTGCCGCTTTTTCCAGTTCCAGGGCAACCTGAAGCAACGGATCATCTATATGCATGGCGGCCAGGAACTTGTGACACTCTTTCTTGATGATTGCAGCTCTGGGGTCAAAGGATTTGTAAACCCGGTGACCGAATCCCATCAGGCGGAAAGGATCATTTTTATCCTTGGCCCGGGCGATAACTTTCTTGATATTTCCATCCCGTTCAATCGCCCGGAGCATAACCATGACTTCCTGATTGGCTCCGCCGTGCAGCGGGCCGGAAAGCGCGGATATACCGGCGGAAATTGTGGCATAGAGGTTTACCTGCGCACTGCCGATGGTGCGTACAGCGGTGGTGGAACAGTTCTGTTCATGATCCGCATGGAGAATCAGCAGAATATTCATAATCCGGATCGCCTCGGGTTTCAGCTGATATGGCGTAATCGGCGAATCAAACATCATGTTAAGAAAGTTTGCGCAGTAGGTCAGATCGTGCCGCGGATAAACCACCGGTTCGCCAATGGATTTTTTGTAGGCAAAGGCCGCCATAGTGCGGACGATGGAGATCAGACGCGCGGTTGATTCATCAATATCTTCACTCATGGACAGCAGGTCCACATTGGGATAAAAGGCCGCCAGAGCATTAATCATGGTTGAAAGAATATGCATCGGGTGCGAACCGCGGGGAAAGTGATCAAAGAAGTGCCGCATGTCTTCATGAAGCATGGAATGCCGGTTAAGCAGTGCGGAAAACTTTCTTCTCTCCTCTTCATCCGGCAATTCCCCGTGAACCAGCAGAAAAGCCACCTGGACAAATGATTCTGTTTTGACCAGTTCTTCTATCGGAATACCGCGGTAACGAAGAATTCCGTTTTGTCCGTCGATGTAAGTTATTTTACTGTAACAGGCCGCAGTATTGGAAAATCCCGGATCCAGAGTTACATAGCCGGTGGTATTACGGAGCTTGGATATATCAATTCCCTTTTCTCCTTCGCTGCCGACTACGACCGGAAGCTGCACTTCAGTATCGCCGATTTTGAGTGTAGCAAATTTCGGGACTTCATTCATTTTTTATTCTCCTCCTGCGTTGATCCTGATTCCCCCTCCGTTGTATTTCCCCCAGTTTTCTTTCCGTTCCGGTCTTTTTTGCGCCGGTTGATGTCCGTCCAGCGGCGATGCGCCCAGAGCCATTGCTCCGGCTGCTCAGCTATAAGTTTCTCCAATCCGGAAGTGTAAAGCTGAGCCACTGCCGCTACATCTTTTTCCCGATTCCCGGTGGGGGTGTATTCAATGATATCTCCGAAGACTCCCTCAAATTCAAAATTATCTCCGGCTTTACGCCGGGTCAGATAGGGAAGCAACGGAATACCGGTTTTTAAATGCAGCTGTGCCGGAGAAGCGTGGGTCATGCAGGGATGTCCGAAAAAAACTGTTTCCACTCCATCGCTGCCGCCGGCATGCTGATCCGTGAGGATTGCCACTGATTCACCGTTTTTCAGTGCTCTCAGCACATCACGGATACCACCTTTTTTGTCCACCAGCTTATGATGTTCACTCCGCCGGTGTTTTAAAATCATTTCTCCGATCAGCGGATTGTCAAATTTCCGCATGATCGAGGTTAAATTTCCTGCGCTTTTCACTGTCCAGTTCATTCCGGCCACTTCCCAGTTGCCGTAATGAGCGGTAATAATTATAGCCTGATCTCCCTTAACTCCGTTGCCGGGCCAGAACCGGCGGGCATTTTCAAGATTGCCCGCCACGGTAACCTTGGCCGGGTCATAACACTGATCCAGTTTTACCACCTCGACCAGAAGCATGGCAAAGGAGGCAAAGAACTTTTTGGCTATTTCCCGTGCCTCCGTTTCGTCTTTGGCGATACCGGCGTGCATAAGATGCTGAATCGATCTGTTTTTATGTTTTCTCTCGATCAGAAAGAGAATTGAAAACAGGCCTCTTGCCAGCATGTACGCCAGTTTGAGCGGCAAAAGCCGTATGAAGTAATACAATATTGCAAAGCCGCAATATTCAGTATAAATCATTAAACGGTTTTTGCCTTTTTTTGCCATAACTTACATACCTGTGTTAAGCATGTTGAGCAATATTCCTGCCGCCACGGCTGAACCGATCACGCCGGAAACGTTGGGGCCCATGGCGTGCATAAGCAGGAAGTTGTGAGGATCGCTTTCGAGACCGACTTTGTTCACCACCCGGGCTGCCATAGGCACAGCTGATACACCTGCCGCACCGATCATCGGGTTGATCGGGTCCTTGGAGAAAGCGTTCATGATCTTGCCGAAGATAACTCCGGCCGCAGTACCGATGGCAAAAGCCACCGCACCAAGCACCAGAATACCCAGTGTCTGCATGGACAGAAACTGATCCGCGGAAAGTTTTGATCCGACTGAAAGTCCCAGGAAGATGGTGACAATGTTGATCAGAGCGTTCTGAGCCGTCTGGTTCAGACGTTCGACCACGCCGCATTCACGCATCAGGTTGCCGAACATAAGCATACCGATAAGCGGAGCGGCATCCGGCAGCAGCAGCGCACAGAGTATGGTAATCAGCAGCGGGAAGCAGATTTTTTCCAGTTTGCTGACATTACGGAGCTGTTTCATCTTGATTTTGCGTTCTTTTTCCGTGGTGAACAGCTTGATAATCGGGGGCTGAATAATCGGCACCAGAGCCATGTAGCTGTATGCCGCCACTGCCACCGCACCCAGCAGTTTGGGTGAAAGTTTGCTGGTAAGGTAAATGGAGGTCGGGCCGTCCGCACCGCCGATAAGACCGATGGATGCTGCATCTTTGAGGTCAAACTTAATGCCGACATACGCCAGTGCCAGCGCACCGAGCAGAGCCGCAAAAATACCGAACTGGGCCGCCGCGCCCAGCAGTGCGGTCTTGGGGTTGGCAATCAGGGGACCGAAGTCGGTCATCGCGCCTACGCCCATGAAAATCAGCAGCGGGAAAACACCGCTCTCAATACCTACATTGTAAACCATGCCCAGCAGTCCGTTGGGTTCTGCTATACCGGCCAGCGGAATATTGGCCAGCAGCGCGCCAAAGCCGATCGGCAGCAGCAGCAGCGGCTCAAATTCCTTGACGATAGCCAGATAAATGAGCACCAGAGCAACCAGACTCATCAGTACCCGTCCGAGACCGAGAATCCAGGTGCTGGAGAAATTCGCACCTGTCTGACGGATGATATCTGACAAACCTGTACTGCTCCACAACCCTTTGAGGCTGTCAGTAAATGAAGGCAGGCGGTTGGCTCCGCCCAGGGACTCATTCACGGAATCGTGAATCAGAACCAGAGGGACAAATTCGCCGATGACATCGCCCGGAGCCAGAGTGGCCGCCGTCATTAAACTTTCATTGAGCTTGACCGCCTGAAGTGCAACCGGGATTTTCACTTTGGCTTTGCTGCGTCCTTCCGGATTGATAATCATCAATTCACGTCCGGGCAGAAGCTTGTCGCCGTTCTTCATATTCAGTGAATAGACTGTCGCCGGTTTATTCCAGGTGTAAACCAGGTAAACCCGGTTATTGCTGGCCTGGTAAACCGAAATCAGCTGATGGTCGCCCTCCTTGGTCGAAGTTGACAACGCGGTTGACAACGCAATGCGCAACGGCTTACGGGGATTATTTTCCGCATCCTCGGCAACGATTTTCATCATTGCCTTTTCATGGATGGCGGCAAATTCCTTTTCTATTTCCATATCGCGCGCGCCGGCGGCGGCAACGCCGTCAGCGGAGAGCGTGGCCGTGGTGAAAACCGCAGCCAACGCCATAATCAGAGACAGAAACTTCTTTGACATGATTAATTCTCCTCGACCGTAGCCAGCGTGTCACCGGCGGAGACAACTTGTCCTTTGGTCACGTTGATGGACTTGATTACTCCGGCTTTTTCCGCCTTGATTTCAGTTTCCATCTTCATAGCCTCGATGATCAGAATGGTTTCACCCTCTGCCACCTGGCTGCCGACTTCGGCAACAATCTTGACAATGGTACCGGGGAGCGGTGAAGCTACTGCGCTTTCCTTGCCGGATCCGGCGGCGGGAGCGGCAGCACCGGCAGCCGGAGCTGCGGAACCTTCGGCTACGCCGACTTTGAAGACCTTGCCGCCGACTTTGGCATTGTAGGTTTTGCCGTCAGCAGAGACTTCAACGGTAACATTCCTGCCGTCAACAGTGGCGGTGAAAACACCGGAATTACCTGACGCCTTCTTCGGCGCGGCTTCCTCCTTGTAACGGATACCGTTGGGACGGTCTCCCTTGAGGAACGCCAGACCTTTTTCACCGCAGGCGGCAACGATAAAGATGTTTTCTTCGGTTACCGGGAGGTTGTTTTCCTTGAGCAGGCCGGTGTTGTAAGCAATACCGAGTTTGGGATTGGCATCGTTGATCTCCACCACTGACTTGGTGGTCGGTTCCATGCCGAGCTGTTCCTGCGCCCATTTCACGATCTGCGGATCGGGAGCCACCGGTGTCTTGCCGAAGTAACCCAGCACCATTTTGCCGTAACCTTTGGCATCAATTTTCCAGGAACCGTCATCGTTTTTGCCCTGGACCGCATTGCGGAACGCCTGCTGCCAGTAGAACTGGGAAACCGGGGTTACGCTGGTGCCGAAACCGCCCTTGGCGACAACTTCGCGCATTTCATCAATACAGGCATCGAATTTGTCCAGGCAGTTGTTATCCCGCATCATCTGGGTGTTGGCGGTAAGAGCTCCGCCCGGAAGCGGGCTGAAAATGATTTCCGGATTGACCTGCATGGATTCCGGCGGCATGAAGTATTTATCCAGGCACTGACGGAAGATTTTTTCCACTTTGAGGATCTTTTCCGGATCGATATCGAGGGTGTATTCCGTTCCGCGCAGACGGTGGTACATGGTCAGGATATCTGCTTCGCAGGTACCGCCGGAAAGCGGACTCATGGCCAGGTCGATCACATCGGCACCCGCGCTGATAGCGGCAAAGTTGCAGGCAACTGCGGCTCCGGCGGTGTCGTGGGTGTGGAACTGAATCTGTTTATCATTGCCCAACATGGCGCGGGCACCCTTGATGGTTTCAAATACGGTTACCGGTGTGCTGGTGCCGGACGCGTCCTTGAATGCGACGCTGTCAAAGGGAATGCCGCTGTCAAGGATTTCACGCAGACGATCCATGTAGAACTGGGGCGTATGAGCATAGCTTTCGGTCAATCCGGGAGCCAGTCCCATCATGGTAACGGTGATCTGGTGTTTGAGCCCGTGTTTGGCAATGGCGCGGCCGGAAACATCCAGGTTGCGCACGTCATTGAGGGCGTCAAAGTTGCGGATGGTGGTGATGCCGTGCTTTTTGAAAAGTTTGGCATGCAGATCAATAATATCGCTGGACTGGCTGGAAAGACCAACCACATTCACGCCGCGGGCAAGGGTCTGCAGATTGACATCCGGACCGACAGTTTTGCGCCACAGGTCCATCATTTCAAAGGCGTCTTCCTGGCAGTAGAAGTAGAGTGCCTGGAAGCGGGCTCCGCCGCCGATTTCAATATGGTTGATACCGGCTTTGACCGCGGCTTCGAGCGCGGGGAGGAAGTCTTCAGTTTTCACGCGAGCTCCGAGACAGGACTGGAAGCCGTCACGGAAAGAGCAATCCATAAAATTTATTTTTTTCATGATTTTCCCTGTTGCTTATCTATATTGAATTATTTTTGTTTACAGATCATTTTTTGCGGAAGAGTTCAACTGCGGCGGCGGCGACAGCGACGATTTTATCGTCGTCACTGCTCTTTGCCGGGGCAGCCGGAACCGGTTTTTCCAGCAGGCCGGAAAAAGGTTCAAGTACTTTCTGGAGCAGTTTCATGCAATAGATCATGATGATCAGAAATACATACACAAACCCCATGCCGACAATCATCAGCTTGAGCCCGTCAAAAAGAAGGTTTTCCATACATCCTCTCCGTATTATTGTTAGATACCGTTAACCAATCTCAGATATCATAGGCAAAATAAAAAATATAAAAATCCGGCAGGCGGAAAGTTACAGCCTTGCTTCTTTACTGCACAGACATCCACGGGACGCGATGCTGCTGTTGTCAGAAAACTCTTGAATTGCAGACATCGCTGCTGCAGAAAATTACAGCCACGCCCTCTTTTTACTACAGACATTCCTGCTGCAGAAAATTACAGCCACGCCCTCTTCTTACTACAGACATTCCTGCTGCAGAAAATTACAGCCACGCCCTCTTTTTACTACAGACATTCCTGCTGCAGAAAATTACAGCCACGCCCTCTTTTTACTACAGACATTCCCGCACCGGAAAATCACAGCCAGGACCCCTTTTTGATGCTGACATCCCCGCACCGGAAAATCACAGCCAGGACCCCTTTTTGATGCTGACATCCCCGCACCGGAAAACTTCTC
>CASECL010000239.1 GCA_949286445.1 uncultured bacterium
ATTACGGCAGAATAATTTGCAGGAAAGAAAGAGTTCTTTTTAAAGTGAAAACTCTTTCTATCCTGCATTGTTTTTTCATATCAGCGTTGAAAAAAACGGTTTTATTTATTCCGCCAGCGGTAATCAAATGGACAGAAAAAAACGTTTTTTATTGACATTCGGGAAATAAGAATGGGTTTTGCACCGCCGGCAAAAAAAATCCGGGAAAACTCAATCCCGGATCTTTTTTTTATTTATAAAATCCAATCAAACTTTCTCTCTTACAGCGGGAATACCAGCCGGAAACAACATCCTCCATTATTATTTTCAGAAAGTTCAGCACGGCCATGATGAAGCTGGGCAATATGTTTGACAATTGCCAGGCCCAATCCTGTTCCGCCCAGTTCACGGCTTCTGGATTTATCCACCCGGTAAAAACGTTCAAAGATCCGTGCCCGGTGTTCCGGAGGGATGCCGATGCCGTCATCTGATACAGTAATAACCGCATTGCTGCCTTCCTGACACAAATTTACCGAAATGTGCTTGGCTTGGCTGTATTTCACTGCGTTTTCAATCAGATTGATCAAAGACTGCTCCAGCAATGACGCATCTCCATTGATTTTCAAAGGCACACTCTCTTTTATATCCAGCTCCATGCCGACGGCTTCAACATTGACTCGGCAGAGATTGACAGCATTGGCAACCACATTATCCAGAGAAACCACGGCAAATTCGCGTTTGGACTTGAGCTGTTCCTTTTCCAGTGCGGCAAGACTGAGTATATCCTGAACCAGATTATTCAGCCTTTTGGCATGTTTTTTAATCATGTCCAGCAAACGCATCCGCTGTTCAGCAGGAAGATCATCTTCCAGAGCCTCCGCCGCCCCGACAATACAGGTCAACGGGGTCTTGATTTCATGAGACACATTGGCCACAAAATCACTCCGGAACGCCTCCAGACGCCTCAGATTGGTCAAATCCGTTACCGTCATGAAGAGGTATTTTTCTCCATTCTCCTCCTGCAGATGACCTTTGATAAACAATGACCGCTGTTCACCTCCGTCAGTATCCGGGGTAAACTCGTGTTCAAAACTTTCTCCAGTCCGGAACACATCCCGGGCGAAAATCAGCAGTTCAGGCATTCTGCTGCGGGACAAATTGAATTTACCATCATCAGGATCAAATCCAAACAGCTTCGCCGCCGCCGGATTGAAGCGCACCAAACTGCCGTCAGAAGCGAAAAGCAGCACTCCTTCATCCATGGATTGGAAAAGCAGTTCCCTGGCATTCCGCTCGGCAGTAACCTCCATAAGACGGGTCTTTAACTGACTGGTCATCTCGGAAACGCCCAGAGCCAGATCACGCATCAAGCCGCTTTCAGGTATTTCCACCGGGTAATCAAGTTTACCTGCCGCAATCTCTTCCACACTGTGCTGGAGCGATATCAGCGGCCGGCGTACTTTGCGGACGACATAAAATGCCAGCACCAGCACCAGTTCACCGCCAAACAGCAAAGCCCAGAACATATTCAGCCGGGAAAAGTCAATAATCCGGCTCACCCGGTCGGTAGACACCGCACTGCGCAACACATACACCCCACGGTCGGTGCGGATGGGAAGCGCGTAATAAATCATCCACTGCCCCAGACTTTCACTGTAACGCACCACACTGCCGGGCTGTGAATTCAATGCGGAAATAACTTCTTCCCGGTCAAGATGGTTGCCCAGAAATGAAGTTTCCTCCACCGAATCTGCTTCCACTGTGCCATCCGGGCCAATCAGTGTAACCCGCAAGGTATCCCGGTCAAAGGAATTACAGAATTTTACCGCTTCCGAAACCTTTCCCGCTTCAAGCATTGGACTTATCACCGCCGACACCAGTCTGGTTTCCTGTGCGACATTTCCCTTGGCTTCCGAAATATACGCCTTTTCAAAATTATTTATCTGCCAATACAAAAATACCGCAAATCCAATCACCGCCACCAATGCGGTCAGCGGCAGACTGAAAAGCACCATATCCCGCTTTTTCACGACTCACGCCTCCATTTTCAAACGGTATCCCACTCCGCGGATGGTCTCAATGTGTTCCGCTCCCCAGGTTTCCAGTTTACGCCTGAGGTTGACAATCTGAACATCCACCGCCCGTTCCGTAACCGGGTAACCGTCTCCGCGGATCTTTTGAATAATCTGGTTTCTGGTGTACACCCGCCCGGGATGAGACGCCAGCAGACGCAGCAATTCAAATTCACCGTGTGTTAATTCAACTTCCTCTCCGGATAATTTCACGCTGTGAAATTCCACATTCAGCACCAGATCTCCCCGGCGTATTTCCGTTGACGCCGCCGCCTCCGCGGTGTCGCGGAGCTGTGCCCGGACCCGGGCCACCAGTATTTTCCGGCTGAATGGCTTGGTAATGTAATCCCCTGCCCCCATTTCCAGCCCCAGAACAATATCCGATTCCTCACTCTTTGCCGTCAGCATAATCACCGGAATTCTGGCTGTGTCTTCCGAAGATTTCAATTTCCGGCAGACAGTCAGCCCGTCGATCCCCGGCAGCATCAAGTCCAGAAGTATCAAATCCGGCTGATAACGATGAACCATTTCCAAGGCCTTTTCACCGTCTTCCGCCTCGTACAAAGTTTTGTACCCTGCCTCATTCAAGGCCATTTTAAGCAGTTCGCGTATAGCTGGCTCGTCTTCCACTATCAATATCTTTTCATTGGCCATTTTTTTCTCCCTCATGCCGATGCCGGACAATCCGGCCGCTCTCCAGATAAATAACATCTTCTGCTATATTAGTGGCGATGTCGGCAATGCGTTCAAGACAGCGGGAAACCGTCAGACCGTTTAAATAATACTGAGCCTGCATCGGATATTTCAGCATGGACTCCCGGACACGGCAGTAATTCTCCCGGTGAATTTTATCCACCGCTTCGTCTCCGGCGATAACTTCCGCGGCCAGCTTTTCATCATGGTAAGCCAGCGAATCCAGTGCCTTGTTCAACATGCCGCACGCTTTGCTTACCATATCACGGAAGTCGAGTTTTTCAATCTCTTCCTCCCGGTAACGGGCAATATCTTCCACTCTTTCCGCGATATTGACCGCCAGATCCCCGGCCCGTTCCAGTTCGTTGTTTACCTTGAGTATGGTAATAACCTGACGCAAATCCGAAGCCACCGGCTGGTAGAGGGCAAGTATTTTCAAACACTCCTCCTCTACCCGGATCTCGGCATCGTCAATGGCGTGATCGTCCCGGATCACTTTAAGGGCGGATTCAATGGAATTACTTTCCACCGCGCCTACCGCGTCATGTACAGAGTGTTCCACTCCGGCGGCAACTGCACCAAGCATGTTCTGCAGATTTTCCAGTGCTTTTACAAAATGAGCTTTCATTATCAACTGAATCTCCCGGTTATATATTCTTCGGTCTGGCGGTTTTTCGGATTGGTGAAAATCTGTTTGGTTTCACCGGCTTCAACAATTTTCCCTTTGTAGAAAAATGCCGTATTGTCGCTTATCCGCGCCGCCTGCTGCATATTGTGGGTGACTATTACAATAGTAAAACGCTCCCGCAATGAATCCATCAATTCCTCAATCTTCAATGTCGCCACCGGATCGATTGCGCTGGTGGGTTCATCCATCAGCAGCACCTCCGGTTCTGCGGCGATGGCCCGGGCAATGCACAGCCGCTGCTGCTGTCCGCCGGAAAGTGCCAGCCCGCTGGAACGGAGTTTGTCTTTTACTTCATCCCACAGTGAAGCCCCCTGCAAAGCCATTTCCACCCGCTGGGCAATTTCCTCACGGGAGAGCTTGAAATGAAGTTTCAGCGGATACGCCACATTGTCAAATACGCTCATGGGAAACGGGGTGGGTTTCTGGAAAATCATTCCCACCCGGCGGCGGAGTTCCAGCACATCCACTCCGGGAGAAAGAATATTTTTGCCATCCAGCAGCACTTCACCCTCCGCCCGCTGATCACGGTAAAGTTCGAAAATGCGGTTGTAAATCCGCAGATGTGTCGATTTGCCGCACCCGGACGGTCCGATTACGGCGGTTATCTTGCCCTCTTCAATGGCAAGATTGTTGTCAAACAACGCCTGATGATTTCCGTAATAAAAATTCAGATTACGGGTAAGAATTTTAATTGCCATATTTTTTCTCCCTGAAAAAGATTCTGGTAATCAGATTTACTGCCAGCACCAGCAGTGTCACCACCAGAGCCGCGCCCCACCCCATCTGATGCATAACTTCAAAAGGTGAATTGGTCGCATACTCGGTTATCAGCACCGGCAAATTCGCCGTCGGTTCGGAAAAATATCCCGTCGGCCAGCTGTCGGAAAACATCGCAGTAAAAAGCAGCGGTGCAGTTTCTCCGGACACCCGGGAAAGCGACAGCAGTATTCCGGTAAGCAGGCCGTTTTTCGCACTTTTGCAGACAATGGTCAAAGTCGCCCGGGTACGGGTCATTCCCAGTGCCAGCGCGGATTCCCGCAGCTGATCCGGCACCATTGAGAGCATATCTTCTGTGGTGCGCATTACCACCGGAAACATCAGCACCGCCAGAGCCACCGAGGCGGCAAAACCGGAAAATTTCCCCGTCGGCACCACCAGTATTACATAGACAAACAACCCTACCAGCACCGAAGGCATTCCCATCATTACGTTGGCGGAAAAGCGCAGCAGCGCAGCGAGTTTGCGGTGATCTTTGAATTCCGCCAGATAAATTCCGGCACAGAGCGCACCGGGTACCGCCATGGCCGCCGCCCCGAAGGTAATCAGTACCGTACCGATCAATGCATTGGCAATACCGCCGCCGACACTGCCGTAAGGCTGGGATTTGTGGAAAAGAAAATCCCAGGAAAGCGATTCCGCTCCGTAACGGACCACCGTATAGAGTATCCACAGCATCGCCCCCACTGACAGAAGTACGGCAAAAGAAGAAAATATCCGCAATGCCATATCTTTTATTTTACGGGGAACAAGACTTTTTTTCTTCATTTTTCACCTCTCTTCGCCCCGGTGGCATGCAAATAATACTGCGCCAGCACCTGTATTCCGAAACTCATGGCCAGCAAAATCAATCCCATGGCAAACAGCGCACTCCGCTGCAGACCGTCCGCCTCAGCAAAGTTGTTGGCAATGGTGGAAGCAATGGTGGAGGCCGAGTCAAATAAACTGTGAGGCATTTCCATCAGATTTCCAATGACAAACAGCACCGCCATGGTTTCCCCCAGAGCCCGGCCGAGCCCGATAAACACTCCGCCGAGAATACCGCGTATTCCGTAGCGGAAAACAATATCTTTAGCTACCTCATATTTGGTGCATCCGATTCCGTAAGCTGATTCCCGCAGCACTGCCGGAGTCATTTTGAAAACGTCCCGCATCACCGCGCAAATATAAGGCAGTATCATCAGTGACAAAATCACCCCTGCGGTAAATATGCCGAAACCATTTCCCGGATTTTCCAGCTTGAATATCCGGGCGAAAAAGGCCTGCACATGATCCTGCATGATCGGAGCCAGTACAAACAGCCCCCACATACCGTAAATAACACTCGGTATCGCCGCCAGAAGATCAATGGCATGACTCAGTACCGTCCCCACCGCCGGGGCCGCATCAACCAGATACAGCGCAGCGGCAAAGGCCAGCGGCAAAGCAAAAAACAGCGCAATCACAGTGGTTGCCAGGGTGCCGACAATGGCGGACAATGCGCCGAAACGTTCCGCGGCAGGATCCCATTCCGAAGAAAAAATGAAGTTCAGCCCGAAAGTTTTCCAGGCATCGGCCCCCGCCAGGGATAATTGCAGAAAAAATCCCAGCATCAGCAGGGCGGACAACAGCGCAAACCCCGTGCATAAAAGTTTAAATACTGTATCTTTTTTTCCCATCTTTCACCCTTGAAAAAACACCATCCCGACCGCGTAACAACGCGGCGGAACTCTTTTATCTCTTGCAGTCAGAAAGGTTTTTTCATCTCTTGAATTCATTCCGGACCCGGGATCGGTTCAGCCGGATTTTTCCCGGTGCGATCTCCGGTGTTCCGGATCAGCTGTTATTATTGTTTACTCCATGCCGTCGCGTTTTTCAGCAATGACGGTCTTACCTTTATCCAGCAACACAAGATTGCCGTTTTTGTCGAAATCAAAGTCGGCATTCCAGTCCACTTTTGCCCCCAGCCAGTGGATCACTTCCACATTTTCCCAGGGGATAATACGCACCATCGCTATTCCGGTATGAACCTGATTTCTCATGCCGTCAACCAGACGGCTGAAGTGAAATGCCCGGCCTTTTACTGCAATGTAACGGGAATTTTCCTCCTCCACTTTGCCGATGATAATGTGAGTGTGAGCACCGGGATATGATTTCCGGCAGCGCAGCCGGACATTTTTCCCCTGAAGATAATCACTCATTTAAGCACCTCTTTTTGAATCAACTGCACCACATTTTCCGGGATGGGAACGTAGTTGAGTTTTTTCGCCGCAGTGGCTCCGGTGGTGAAACACCAGTTGAAATATTTCTTCAACGCTTCTTTTTTCGCTGCTTCCTGATCGTTGCGGATCAGAATATAGGTCACCCCGACAATCGGCCAGGATCCGTCTCCGGGCTGGTCGGTAAGCACCATGTAAAACCCGGGCGCATTCTGCCAGTCCGCCGCCGCAGCTCCGGCAGTGAAACTGTCAACCGTGGGAAGTACGAATTTACCGGCTTTATTTTCCAACCGGGTCATTGCCAGCCTGGCCTCCACTGCGTAGGTGTATTCAGTGTAACCGATTGAACCTCTGATTTTAGCCACATTGTTGCACACACCGGGATTTTTCTGTCCGCCGAGCCCCACCGGCCACTTGACCGCGGCTCCGCTGCCGACCTTTTCCCGCCATTCCGCCGAAATCTTGGAAAGATAATCGGTGAAAATAAAACTGGTCCCGCTGGCATCCGCCCGGCGGACAACGGTTATTCCCAGATCAGGAAGTTTGATTTCCGGGTTGAGCTTGACCAGTCTGGGATCATTCCACTTCACTATTTTTCCCAGGAAAATGTCCGCCAGGGTTTCCCGGTCAAGTTTGAGTTCGCCGGACTTCACCCCAGGAACGTTGACGATAATTACCACGCCTCCGGTCAGCATCGGAAACTGACTCAAGCCGGCGGCTTTCTGGTCTTCCAGCGTCAGCGGGTTATCCGTACCGGCAAAATCAACTGTTCCGGCTTTGATCTGATTTACACCGGCACCGGAACCGAGACTCTGATAATTGACTCTGACCCCGGAGTTGCTTTCGGAATAAGTGTGAGTCCAGCTCTGATACACCGGAGCCGGGAAACTCGCACCGGCACCGTTAAGCGTGAGGGTGGATTGATCTTTGTTGTCGGAACAGCCGAATGCCAGCATGGCCAACACTGCGGCGGTTACAGTTGATGTATTAATTTTTTTCATTATGCCTTTTCTCCTTTCGATGCCTTTAATATAGATTTTCAATATGCGTATGGTATGAGTGAATTGTTAGTTTTGTGTTACGTCCGTAAAAAAAGAGAAAAATGCAACCGCCGTACCGCAGCGGTATTAAAGGCAGATTTTTTTCTCTCCGGCGGACTTGAAAAAGGAATGAAGTTATGATAACTTTACGGAGGGGGGATATTACAGCGGGGGATGTTATGGCGGGGTTATGGCG
>CASECL010000240.1 GCA_949286445.1 uncultured bacterium
CAGAAAATTCATCTGCAAAATAATCCGCCTTGCGAGAAGTTTCCTCAATCGACATATCATTTTCGTAAAGTATCCCGCGCAACATCGAGGCCAGCATGCTTCTCTGATTGCGCAGAGCCCGGAGGATTATTCCGTGCAGTTCACTGGAGCGTCTGGCCGCCCGGCTGGAGGCCTCCTGAGTCCGGATGTAGAACACTCCGGTCTGTAATTCACCTTCCACCCCGTTGGCGCAGACATGGGGCAGGGTGGAAAAGGGTTTCACTGCGATGATGGCGTAACGGCGGCCGTCAACGGTAGGTCGTTCCACAGCCAGATCAATCGGAGGATCGGCGTAACTGTTGATGAAGCCGATAACCGGAGTCGGATCAAATGAAGCGCATTGTCTGGCCGTCAAGCCGCGATAGAGCGACGGCCGCCCGGAAGCGTCTTCCGCCACACCGATGACGATGAAACCGCCTTTGGTGTTGGCCAAAGCCAATACATGGCGGACTATTTTTGCCTTTCCTGCCCGGGAGAGTTCATTCCAGTTCATCGGTGCCTTGTAATCAAGTTCATCCGACTCCACGCCGCGGTGAACTATACTTTTCCAGTCATCCATCGTCCAAATCCTTTGACTTACATTACCGGTTCAGAAAAACAAAAATCAGATTCAGAATAAAAGTGACAGCTGCATAATGCCGCCGACAACCAGCGCAATGGAAAAATTATCATCAATATGCAGATTTTTTTCAAACAATTCCGCCAGGTCCCCGGCCAGCACTGCCGCAACGGCAAAACCAGTACTTTTCAACGAAAAAATACCGTAGATATTAAGCAACAGCAATATCAGCAGCAGACCTGTAATAAAAAATCCGGCAAATCCTTCAAAACTTTTGCCGTTTACCATTTTATGGCGTCCCCATTTTCTTCCGATCAGTGCCGCCGCGGTATCTCCCCCCAGCATAACCGCCATTCCGGCCGCGGCTGGAACAGAAGCGAAAAACAAGGTATTGAGTGCCGCCGCTGCCAGCACATGAAATCCACGGCTGATAAGAAAACGGCTGTTTTTCTGCTCTTCCCGCAGCATTCCGCCGAAAAGAAAACCATACAATGGTGTTATGACAGGAATTTTCCGGATATATGCCATTTCTGAAAGCAGCGTTACCAGTGCCAGGATGGCAAAAATGGCAAAAGCAAGCCATTTATCCAGCAGAAGTATTGCCGCAACCATCCAGAATGAACTCAAATGAATGGCTTTGCGTTTAAGCTCTTCCCTGTAACTTATCATTTACGCTTATCTTCTCCATCACCGTTTTCATCATCTTCTTCATGCCGGAAATGCCAGCTCCAGGTACGGGGATCAAGCCGTTCTGAAAAGTGTTCTATATCTTTCAGTGCCTTTTCCGCGTCAGGCCGCAGCGAAGCGGATTCAATACTTTCCACCGTATTCATCAGGGGCGCAGTAAGCGATGAACTTTTTACCGCTCCCAGAATTTGGGTGGCATACACACTGCGGTGTCCCACCGCAATATAACTTATTACGCAGGCTGCCGCGGCATATGGTCCGATGGCAGGGCCGAAAAGCTCAATAGAAAGAAAGCTTGAGGCTACCGGAGTATTGGTTGTCCCGGCAAGCAGAGCCACCAGACCGATTGCCGCGAATATCGTCGGATCGAGAGAAAATATCTGGGCAAAAGCATTTCCTGCTGTACTTCCGATAAAGAAGATCGGGGTTAATATACCTCCTGATCCGCCGCCGGAAAGTGTCAGGGCCGATGCCAGACTTTTCCAGGCAAAAGCATCCAGCGGTACAAGTTCTCCCTCCAGTGCTGAAACAATGGTTTTTTCTCCCAGCCCGCAGTAACGCGGGGAAACTAAAACCGCCACCAGTGACATAAAAATACCGGAAATAATGGCCAGCTCCAGATTTTTCAGCCCGCTCTTTCTGGCAAGATATTCAAAGAACTTGAAAAATTCCACCAGAATAAAAGCCAGCAAGCCGAAAACAATTCCGGCTCCCAGTGCCCAGAAAAATAGTTTTGCATCAAATGCCACCGGTATTTCAATGTGATGAAAGCGGTACTTTACCCCCCAGTACTGGGTAGTTTGACAGCTTACAATCCCGGCAATAAGGCTGGGCAGCAGAACTTCGTTGAACATCATTCCCAGCACCAGAACCTCCATGGCGAATAACGCTCCCGCCAGAGGGGTACCGAATACCGCGGCAAATCCCGCGCTTATTCCGCAGATTACCAATTTTTTCCGGTCTGCGTCATCCAGCCGGAGAAGATCAGCCAATGTTGAGGCCACTCCTGCACTTATTTGCGCGCACGGTCCCTCTTTTCCTGCTGATCCTCCGCCGATCAGGGTGATTAATGTAGCAATGAGTTTCACCGGAGCTACCAGCAGACTCATTCTGCCGCTGCGTTTATGCACAGCTTCGATCACCTTTTCCGTTCCGTGTCCTCCTGCATCGCGGGAAAGATATTTTACCATCAGTGCGCTAAGCAGGAACGCCGGAGCAATAAAAAGATAATAAAGCGGAACTTCCCGCCGGTAAAAAGCGGTTCCCTTATCAAGCCAGATCAGAAATAAAGCCGTGGCACTTCCGGCGGTAATGCCCACCATCATTGCCAGTGAAGCCCACTTGAGAATGCTGAAAAACAGCACCAGTTCTTCTTTTGCTTTACCTTTGAGTTCAGTTTTTACCCGATTAACCATATTTATGATGCCATGGCACCGCTGGCTTCGGTACTCTTCTTTTTGGCTATCTTGGAACGGACCACCGCAGAGGTATCCATATCGCCAATATAGATTTTTATCCGGCGTATATTCTCCCGGCATTCCGGTATCTTCACCTTCTCAAACAGGTTAACCCGCTGGGTGGTGGTCTGCAGTTCCTTGCTGAGCAAGCGGTTCTGCTCCTCGATAATCCGGTATTCTGCAATCAGGCTCAAGGCCTGCTTTACCGCATCAACCGCCGCATCCACACACCAGTCCGTGGAAAAGAGATCGTACGGTTTGGTTTCAAACTCCGCTCCCTGAAACACCGGCAGATGAACTCCGGCAATATTTACCATGCCTTTTTTTACCCCGGTAAGTTTCACTGATCCGGCAACGGTTTTCTCCACTTCAGGGTCGGCAAAAACCGCCAGCAACCCGGCCAGTCTTTCCCGCAGTTCAGCCTGGCTTTTCCGGTTGGCTTCGAGTTTTTCATTACTCAGGCGTATTTCCATTTGCAGCTGCTGTTTTTTCAGCTGCAAAGTGGGGAGAAAACGCAGGAATTGTTTCAACTCCTCCTGCTGTTTTTTCTGTTCAGTTTTGGTTAATTTAATTTTTGCCATCTTGCGCCTTCGGCCAGAATTCGTTAATGAGGTCAGTCTTCATACCTACTTCATTTTTATCGAAGCACTCGGCCAGAGTTTTCCAGCCCAGGTCAAGCGCGTCTTCCAGCGAAATGTTCACCGAAAGATCCATCATCCGTGCCTCAAACAATTTGCCGTATTTAAGCAGTTTATTATCCCAGGCACTCATCAGAAATCCCATGGATTGTTTTTCCAGAGAGTTCTTATATTCCGCGTAAAGACGGATCATTGCATCCATAATGGCGCGGTGATCTTTGCGGGTCTTTCCGTTCACCTGCTGCTTGAGCCGGCTCAGTGAACCGAATGGCTCAATGCGTCCGTTGCGCAGATAAAACTGTCCTTCGGTAATGTATCCGGTGTTATCCGGCACCGGGTGGGTCACATCATCACCCGGCATGGTGGTAACTGCCAGAATAGTAATGGATCCGGCTCCGTCAAAGTCCACTGCCTTCTCATAGCGGGAGGCCAGCTGACTGTACAGATCGCCGGGGTAACCGCGGTTGGATGGGATCTGTTCCATGGTAATGGCGATCTCTTTTTTCGCGTCGGCAAAGTTGGTCATATCTGTAAGCAATGTCAGAACGCGTTTGCCTTCCAAAGCATATTTTTCCGCCACTGCCAGAGCCATATCCGGCACCATAAGACATTCCACGGTGGGATCAGCGGCGGTGTGTACGATGAATACTGAACGGTTCAATGCGCCCTGATTTTCCAGCGTGTTTCTCAAATAGAGGTAATCGTCATATTTAAGTCCCATGCCGCCGATAATAATAACATCCACTTCTGCCTGAAGCGCGATGCGTGCCAGCAGCTGGTTATAGGGTTCACCGGCGATGGAGAAAATCGGAAGTTTCTGAGATTCCACCAGAGTATTGAATACGTCAATCATAGGTATATTGGTACGGATCATATTCCGGGGAATAATACGGCGGGAGGGGTTCACTGACGGTCCGCCGATATCGACCATATCGATATTAAGTTCCGGTCTGCCGTCACGGGGTTCTCCGCAGCCGTTGAGAATGCGCCCCAGCAGCATTTCCGATGCGGAAATCTGCATTCTTTTGCCCAGAAAACGTACCGGGTCTCCGGTGCTTACGCCCCGGCTGCCGGCAAATACCTGCAGATAAACCAGATTGTCCTGCAGACGGATTACCTGGGCCAGACTTTTGCCCTGTGAACTGATTACTTCTGCCAATTCGTTATTGGCTACGTTGTCAGCCTCCACCGCGATGACATTGCCGGCGATTCTGACGATATTGTGATAAACTTTACGCATTTGCCGAATTCTCCTTGATCTTGGCGTCGATCGCCGCCTCCTGAGTTTTGAATTTCGCGTCTTTTTCGGCGATATAGTTCCAGTCGAGGAAGAGCTGACGGAGCTCAAGGAAATATCTGCGCGCTTCGTCTTTGTCCTCAAACTTGAATTCATGCGCCAGCACTTCTGAAACTTTGTCAAAAACGTAATTCTGCCGTTTCAGATCGCTTGAAGCATCCACCGGATCAAAGGTGTTCTGCTGCAAGTAAACGTAATCGAGAAATTCACTCTTCAAATAAATCACATAATCTGCCAGACTGGTGCCGTCTTCACCGATAACTTTCATCATCTGATTGACTTCAGAGCCACGGCGGAGAATATGTCTGGCAAAATCAAGTTCTTTCAAGTTCACCACTGAGGTGTATTTGCTCCAGCTGTCCAGCGGATGTATGGCCGGGTAACGCCGGGCATCGGAACGTTCACGGGAGAGCCCGAGAAATGCGCCAACTACTTTAAGTGTGGCCTGAGTTACCGGTTCTTCAAAGTTTCCGCCTGCGGGGCTGACTGCTCCGCCGATGGTGACACTGCCCAGTTCTCCGCTGCGCAGTTTTACCAGTCCGGCGCGCTCGTAGAATGCCGCGATACGGGATTCCAGGTAAGCCGGGAATGCTTCATCTCCTGGGATTTCCTCCAGACGGCCGGACATTTCGCGCAACGCCTGTGCCCAGCGTGAAGTTGAGTCTGCCAGCAGCAGAGCATTCAAGCCCATCTGGCGGTAATATTCCGCCAGAGTTACTGCGGTGTAAACGGATGCTTCACGGGCCGCCACCGGCATACTGCTGGTATTGCAGATGATGACGGAGCGGTCCATCAGTGTTTTTCCGGTACGGGGGTCTTCCAGATGGGGGTATTCCCGCAGAATTTCCACCACTTCACCGGCGCGTTCACCGCATGCCGCCACGATCACCACATCGGCATCGGCGTAACGGCTGATCGCATGCTGAAGCACGGTTTTACCTGCCCCGAACGGCCCCGGAGTACAGAAGGTACCGCCTACTGCCACCGGGAAAAAGGTGTCAATAATCCGCTGCGCGGTTACCAGCGGTTTTTCCGGCAGCAGCTTTTCTGCGTAATGGTTGATCGGAATTTTCACCGGCCAGCGCTGGATCATGGTAATATCACGTTTTTCACCGTTGGCGTTGGAGGCTTTGGCGACGGCTTCTCCTGCCTGATAGATGCCAGCCGGAACAACGGCATCAATTGTCCATTCTCCCTGCCAGATGAACGGAGTCATAATATAGTGTTTGAAAATACCTTCCGGCACAAATCCAATCCGGTCCCCGGCGCGGACGGTGTCTCCCACTTTGACCAGCGGTGTAAAATCCCAGATTCTTTCCGGATCAAGTGCGTTAAGATAAACGCCCCGTTTCAGAAAGAAACCAGACGCTTCCGCCAGCCGCGGCAGGGGATTCTGCAGTCCGTCAAATACCTGGGTGAGCAGACCGGGGCCGAGTTCCGCGCTCAGAAGTTCCCCGGAAAACTCCACTTCATCACCTACTTTAATGCCGTAGGTGTCTTCAAAAACCTGAACGTCGGCGCGTTTGCCCTGCACCCGGATTACTTCGCTTTTGAGAATTTCATTTCCGGTGCGGACATAGGCGACCTCATTCTGCATTACCGTGCCGGTAAAGGCCACGGTAACCATATTGCCGTTTACTCCGGCTACTTTTCCAATGTTTTCCGCCATGTTCGATCCACTTCTTTATTATTGAAAAAATTTATTTGCTTTTTCTTGTATCCCGAGCCGAAACTCAGAACTCTCCTGCCGCGCCTACCAGACGCTCAAAAATCTTTTTCCCTGCTTCCTGAGTACGGTTCTGCAATTTCAAAAGTATCTCGTTTTTCAGCTTGTAGGCGCACAGAAAATCCAGGGTAAATTCCCGGTTAAAAGCAAGTTCGTCCAGTTTTTCCCAGCGCAGGCGGTTTACGGTAAGTTCCCGTTCCGCCGGGGTCTGTCCCAGCGCGGTATTTATCATTGCATTGATTTCACTGAAACTCTCTGCTTCCGGAATGGCATCGGCAGCCTCGCTTCCCGGAGTACAGCGTACCCGGGCAATCGCCGCCCGCAGAGCCTTTTCCCATACAAAATACTGGTCGTAAACCGTTCCGGTAGCAGTAAAGTTTTCCCAATCCGGAACCAGTTTGCAACGGGAGAATTTATTGTAATCCTCTTTGTTGAGTCCCTGTTTTGCCAGTTCATCCAGTGCTCCGGCGGCAATAGGGGACTTCCCCTCCCGCGTCAACAGCGGCAACTGGGCGCAAAGGTAATAATAAAACCGGCTCACTTCAACACTCCCATCTATACTAACTATTTTATCAGTTCGGCCAATTTTGGGCCGGCATACTCACCCACCAGTTCCGCCACCGCATCGGTGGTAAAGTCAAAATAGAGATCGCCGTTCTTGAAGCTGACCTCAAAACCACCGGAAATATTGGCATCTGAAATAATTTTGGGATTATTCCGGTAACTTTCAGTCAATGTCCCACGCAGAACTTCATCAAGTTTTGCGGTATCTTTTACCGCGGTGCGGATTTCCAGTTCACTGTCCGGGCTGGTGGCAAATTTTTCCGCCAGTTCCTTAATCATATCGGCCATGAACTGAGGAGTCATGGTCTCATTGCATTTTGCGCTTATCGCCTGGCTGAGACGCCGTTCCAGCTCAGCTTTCAAGGCCAGTATCACATCTCTGGCGGCCTGACGGATAGCACTTTCTGAGCGTAATTTCAAATCGGAATTGGCCTTTTCCGCCGCCTGTTTCATAGCGGCTGCTTCTGCAGCGGCTTTTTCCACAATATTTCTTGCTTCGGCGCGGGCCTCGTCAATAATACGCTGCTTTTCCGCCTCGGCTTTTTTCACTCCCTCCTCATTGATGCGATTAAGCAATCCTTGAAGTTCTTCAGCCATGGTCTCTTCTCCTGAATATTTTATAGGTCAAGCGTTTTCTTTTTCTACAAATTCCCGGTGCAGCTCAATCTGAGCCTGCCGGTAGTCATCGCGTTCCAGCACGAACTGAATATTCACCTGTCGCATGCACTGGGTAAGCGCGAGAACATTTATCCCTGCCGCTGCCAGCGCGCCTGAAGCCCGGTGCAGAAATCCGGGCAATTTCATATTGCTGCCGATTACGGATACGATTGCCACCTCGCGGGTTCTCACCTTGGCATGGGGCAGACGATCCTGAATTTTTTTCAGGCACTCATCCAGCCGTTTTGATTTGGTGGAAACATAGTGAGTAATGGTGTTGGCATTGGTATTTTTACAAATATAGCTTATGCCGCACTCTTCAAGCTTTCCGGTCAGAATGTGGTCGTATCCGCTTTGTCCGACCATGTCGGTATCGAATACTTCAATGCCGAGTACATCCTGTCTGCCGCAGATCATTTCCACCCGCGGAACCGGAGAAACGTAGTTTGCGCTTATCAGTGTACCCGGATTTTCCGGATCAAAGGCATTTTTCACCCGGATGGGAATATTTTTCCGTTCCATTTCCTTGGCCGCCTTGGGATGAATGGCCTCCATCGCCATATCTGCCAGCTGATCGGCAATATCAAAATTGGTATGTCCGATAATTTTTACTTTGTCTTCTCCGATCAGCTTGGGGTCGCCGGTTGAAAGATGGTATTCCTTGTGGATAACCCCTTCTGATGCCATAGTGGCCACTGCAGTCCGGCTGAATGTTATTTCGCTGTATCCCCGGTCAAAGGTGCTCATTACTCCCTCGGCGCATTTTGCGTAACCGGTTATAATCGGCATGCAGCTGGAAAAATCCAGACCGGCAAGATTTCTCCGGATCATTTCGTCCATGGAAGCTATATCGTTGTCTTTCCAGCCGGACAGATCCACCAGCACCGCGTTAACTCCGTTGTTCCGGAGAATTGAAACTGAGTTGAATGCACTGTGAGCCTCTCCCACCGCACTGAGAAACTCCCGGCTTGCCGGCAGGTAATCTTTTTCCTTGAGATGGCCGAAAGATCTCAATGTTCTCAAGTTTTTCAGGCACACCTTGATCCCGTCCATGCGTTCATTGACAAAAGCATCCGCGGCGGGAACATCAAGTTTGAGCGAAGCAAAAGAGTGGTTGATTTCAAGCATTTTGCTTCTGGTGGCCTCCAGCTGTTCCTCCCACGCCGGGTCGTCCGCGGCGAAAAATCCGTATATGCCGGGAGCTCCGGTTTTTTTATTTTCCAGAAGCATATTGGTTATGCCGCCGTAAGCGGAAACCACAAAAAGACGGTTGTAAAGCTCACTGCCTTTTCTGCCGGCAATAAGAATATTGTCCATCAATTCGCCGAAACGGCTCATTGAAGTGCCGCCGATTTTTTCAACAGTATGTTTATTTGCCATAATAATTATCAGATGTCCTCAATTCGGAGTTTTCTTACTTTTGCTCTGGAGCTTTCCAGTGCCTCGATGCGTTTGATGGCACTGTCCATGTCGCACTCTCTGGCCGCATGGGTGAGAATGATTAGCGGTACACTGCCGTCTTCTCCGGATTTTTCCGGCTGCATAATACTGGATATGCTGATATTGGCCTCAGCTAAAATGGCACTGATTCTGGATATTACCCCGATGGAATCGGCAACCTGGAGTCTGAGGTAGTAACGGGAAATAATTTCACCGATTGGCGTTACCCCTTTGAACAGCGGTTCAGCGGAGAACGACTTAATCCGGCGAACGCAGTTGTTAGCCAGGTTGACCGCGCACTCAAAAACGTCCGCGGCAACTGCGCTGGCCGTGGCATTGCGTCCGGCTCCGCGGCCGTAGAACAGTGTCTGACCCACATAGTCGCCCTCAACCATGACTCCGTTGAAAACATCATTGATATCAGCGAGCAGGGCGGTTTTTGGCAGCAGTGTCGGATGTACCCGCATTTGCACAAAACCGTCTTCGTTTTTGATTATTCCCAGAAGTTTAATCCGGTAACCGAGTTCATCAGCGTATTTGATTTCGTCAAGTTCCAGATTCCGGAGTCCTTCGATATACATATCTTTCACCCCGAACCACCGCCCGTAAGCCAGTGCGGCGAGAATGGCAGTCTTGTGTGAAGTATCATGACCGTCAATGTCCAGAGAGGGGTTTGCTTCCGCGTATCCCAGACGCTGGGCGTCGGCCAGAACGGCATCAAAAGGAACGTTTTCCCGTTCCATCCGGGTAAGTATGTAATTGCAGGTACCGTTCATAATTCCGAAAATTTTCTTTATGGAATTGGCGGCCAGACCTTCGCGCAGTGATTTGAGAATTGGAATACCGCCGGCCACTGAAGCCTCAAAGAGTAGATCGGCATTATGTTTTTCTGCTTCGGCAAAGAGCTCCTCGCCGTGGAGAGCCAGTAACGCCTTGTTGGCTGTAACTACGCTTTTCCCCTGACTGAGAGCGGAAAGAATGAACTTTTTGGCTACTGTAACTCCGCCGATAAGCTCCACTACCACATCCGAGCGTGAGATCAGAGATTCGGCATCAGTGGTAAGCAGTTCTTTGGGAACATCAACTCCGCGGTCAGTGGTTATATCCAGATCAGCTGCTCCGCACAGCTCGACATCAACATTGAAACGTTTCCGGGCCAGTTCCCGGTTTTTGTATAAGGCTTCAGCGGTTCCGGCTCCCACGGTTCCAAAGCCGAGAACACCGACTTTAACTGTCTTCATAATGGTTTATTTTCCTTATTTTTCGCTATATAAAATCCTACAATCATCAGTAATATACACCCCCGGAGTGATTTTTTAAAGTCATTTTGTGAAAAAACCGGAGCTTTTTTTGTTTTTCCGGCTTTGCTATAATCCTGTATCGGGTGTATATTATGCTTCCGAAGTTTTCCGGTATTTGCCGGGGGGCAGGAGAATAATTTATCCGGATGTGCCGGCAGATGAACTGTCCGGGAACGAATGCCGGATGGATTTTGAATGTAAAGAAAAACAGCGCGCGCCGGGGAAAGTCCTTCTTTTCCGGCGCGCGCGGTGCACATCTTACGGCTCCAGATGTCCTCTGACAAGTCGTATTCTTGTCCGGCGCGCGGTGCACATTGCGGGGGGAGGGAGAAAAAAGGGAGGGAATTTTTGGGGGCAAAGTGTTAAAAAATCATCGGCAGATTTTTCCGGTGCTGCCGGTGAAGCATAGAGCAGAAAATCCGGATTTTTACATAATTTCCAAGGAGTTTTATTGCGGATTATGATTTTCTGGGAAAAACCGAGCCGTGAACTTTTTTTCGGTGAAGGCGGTTATTCTGCCATTGCCAAAGTTGCGCTGCCTTTGATAATAATGAATGCCAGTCACGCATTGATGCAGTTTGCCGACAGGTATTTTCTGGCGATGAATTCTCCGCTGGATCTTGCGGCGGCAATGCCTGGGGGGCTGCTTTATTTTGCCATTTACTCATTTTTTATGATTGTTACCGAATTTTCCGCGGCGGTGGTGGCGCAGCTTTTCGGGGCCAAAAGACATCATGAACTGATGAAAGCGGTTTATGCCGGGATTTATTTTGCCGCTCTTTCCGGGTTATTTATCTATTTTATTGTACCACCGGTGGGGCACTTGATAATCAGAAGCGGAGGACATGAGGGGGAATTGCTGACCCGGGAACTTATTTACTTTGATTCGCTTCTGTTTTCCGGGATTTTCAGCTGTTTTTCGGTGGCCTTTTTTGCTTTTTTCAACGGGCGCGGGAAAACCCGTCCGGCGGCGGTGATCAATATTACGGCGTGTTTGCTCAATGTGGTGCTTGACTATGCAATGATATTCGGAAAATTCGGTTTTCCGGCCATGGGCATAAAAGGAGCAGGAATAGCAACAACTATTTCTTCCGGAGTATCTTTTGTCCTGGTAATTTCGCTGTTTTTTCTGCAGGATCAGAAAGAATACGCAACCAGAAAAATCCTTTCTCCCAGTTTGGAATATATGAAGAAACTGGTTGTTTTCGGTTCTCCGTCCGGGATGCGCTGTTTTATTGATGTGGGTACGTTCTGTTTCATCACCTTTGCGCTGGGGAAACTCGGCAAAGAAGCCCTGGCTGCGTCAACTATCGCCCTGGCGGTGAATAATATACTGTTTGTTCCCATGCTGGGAATTTCTGATGCCACCGGAATATTGTCAGGACAGGCAATCGGTTCAAAAAACAGTGACGGCGTGGAAAAAATAGCGTTCCGTTGCTGGCGTCTGGCAGTATGCTACATGGCACTTGGGGCGTTGTGTTATCTGTTGTTTCCGGAAAAAATAGTGGAACTTTTTGCGCCGAGAAACGGCTGGGGGGATGTGGATGTTGCGGCGGTTACCGGTATTTGCGTATGGGTGCTGCGTTTTGCGGTGATCTTCAACTTCAGCGATTGTTTCAAGTTTGTTTTCATGGGAGCATTGCGGGGGGCCGGGGATACAAAAATGATTTTTGTTATTGCTTCATCCTGTGCGGTGTTTCTGCTGCTGCCGATAATCTGGTTCAGTGTTTACGTTTACAATCTTGGCGCGGTCAAGTTCTGGGGGATACTGACGGTTTACTATGTGGTTGAGGCCGCGCTGCTCTATTCGCGCTTTGCCTGCGGAGCGTGGAAGAAGATAAAATTGGTGGAGATCAATACCGGAGAAGTTCCGGTACAGGAACTCGGTGTGAAAAATCCTTGACAAAGGCGTCTTGTCAATTTGAAAAAAGCGTCTCTGCGTGCTAAATTATAGCAATAATGTAAAACAAAAGAAAGGTTTTTAAATCATGTCAGGACACAGTAAATGGGCCAATATTAAGCACAAGAAAGACGCTACCGACCGCAAGCGCGGCAAAATTTTCTCCCGCCTGGGCAAGGAAATCATGGTGGCGGCCAAGATGGGCGGCGGAGATCCCGCCGGAAATCCCCGGCTCCGCGCCGCTTTGACCGCGGCCCGGGCTGCGAATATGCCCAATGTCAATATTGACCGAGCCATAAAGAAAGGCTGCGGTGAACTCGGCGATGTGGTATTTGAGGAGATTGTTTACGAAGGCTATGCACCCGGCGGTGTGGCAGTGGTGGTTGAGTGCTTGACCGATAACCGCAACCGTTCCACCAGCGAAGTCCGTTTTGTTTTTGACCGTGCCAACGGCAATATGTCCGGATCTGGTGCTGTGGCGTGGATGTTCAAACGCCAGGCGCATTTTGTCTTCTCCGGAGATGCCGCTGACGAAGATAAACTTATGGAAGTCGGTCTGGAAGCCGGAGCAAATGATATTGTAGTTGAGGATGGCGTGGGTGAAGTCTGGGCCGATCCGGAAAACTTCCAGGCGTTGGCCGATGCTTTTGAAAAGGCCGGCATGAAGCCGGATGAAGCTGAAGTAATCCGCCGTCCGGATACTACGGTGGAGATCAAGGATGTAGCCCTGGCCAACCAGCTGCTGCGTTTTGTTGAGCGGATGGAGGATCTGGACGACGTCCAGCAGGTTACCGCCAACTTTGAAATTGATGACTCTATTGCCGATCAGGTGGGTGAAGAGTAATTATTTTTATCCTGAATTTTCTGACTCCGTTCCCGGATGCAGTTTTTTGCTCAATGCCGGGAACGGAGCAGAAGCAGGGAAGATTTTTTGTCTGAATAGTCTGGATCAGAAAATCCCGGCATCTTGACTGTTTTCTGCCGGCCGGTGTGCCATGGGAGAACTGGAAAAAGCTGAGGATAACAGGGGAGGGGGAAGTGATTACAGCTGGACAGATTTTTCTTTGTTTTGTATTTTGGGGTGATTGACCGGGGGGGATCGCTTCGGTGATGTCAATTGCGTTGCAGTATCGGGTGTGGTGTCTGCCGGTGTATTTTGACGGGATTGCCGGGCAGATCAGGTAACGGAGGCGGAGAAAATGTTTATTGTAACCGGAGGAGCCGGACTTATCGGCAGCGCGCTGGTATGGCACATGAATAAGCTGGGGATTGACGACATACTCATAGTTGATCACCTCGGGGTGTCGGAAAAATGGAAAAATCTCCGTGCTCTCAAGTTTTTTGATTACAGCGAGAAGGACGCCTTCCGCCGGAATTTGATTGAGGGAGCTTTTAATAAGGTAGAGCTTGACGGAATATTCCATCTGGGGGCATGTTCGGCAACTACGGAAAAGGACTGTTCCTACCTGGCGGATAATAATTATGAAGTCAGCTGCGAACTGGCTGAGTTTGCGGCCGACCGGAAAATACCAATGATTTACGCGTCAAGCTGTGCCACATACGGCGGCGGCGAACACGGTTACGCCGACGATGAGGAGGGAATGGACAAACTCAGGCCGCTTAATATGTACGGGTATTCCAAGCTGATGTTTGATCTCTGGGTGAAGAAACGCGGTCTTTTCCGCAATTTCACCGGGTGCAAATTTTCCAATATTTACGGACCGAATGAATTGCACAAAGGGGATATGCGGAGTGTGGTGTGCCGGGCATTTGAACAGATAAGTGCCACCGGCACCTTGAAGTTGTTCCGTTCCGAACGTCCGGAATATGCCGACGGTGAACAGAAGAGAGATTTTCTCTACGTCAAAGATGCGGTGAAAATGGTATGGTTTCTGTACGAAAAACGCGCCGGCGGCATTTACAATATCGGCAGCGGCAAAGCGGAAACCTGGAATGCATTGGCGGCGGCGGCGTTCAAGGCAATGGGAAAAGATTTTTCCGTTGAATATATTGAAATGCCGGAACATTTGAAGAAACGTTATCAGTATTATACCTGCGCTGAAATGGATAAACTCAGAAATCTCGGTTATACCGAAAATCTCATGAGCCTGGATGAGGCGGTGCTGGATTACTGGAAATACTGGTCTGCGGAAAAATTTCTTGGTGATGAGTGATTTAAGGAATGTTGGCGAAACGGATTATACCTTGTCTGGATGTGAATAACGGCCGGGTGGTCAAGGGGAAGAATTTTGTCAATCTCCGGGATGCCGGAGATCCGGTCGAGGCGGCGGAGTTTTATGACCGCGAGGGGGCGGATGAACTGGTTTTTCTGGATATTACCGCCAGCAGTGATCAACGGCGCAGTATTTACGATATGATAGAACGCACTGCGGAAAAGGTGTTTATTCCGCTTACCGTGGGCGGCGGGGTAAGAAGTGTGGATGATATGCGAACCATGCTGCTCTCCGGCGCAGATAAAATATCCGTTAATACCGCAGCTGTTCAGAATGAGAAACTTATTTCGCTGGGTGCGGAAAAATTTGGCCGTCAGTGCATAACTCTGGCTATTGATGCGCGCCGGGTGGGGGAAAATCTCTGGCATGTTTTTACCCACGGCGGGAGGTTTGATTCCGGGCTTGATGCTTTGGAGTGGGCAAAGAGGGGTGAAGAGCTTGGAGCCGGGGAAATTCTGCTTACCAGTATGGATGGAGACGGTTCCAACTGCGGTTACGACTGTGAAATTACCCGGCTGATATCCGATGCGGTGAATATTCCGGTAATCGCTTCCGGCGGAGCGGGCAATCCTCAACATATTTACGAAGGATTTGTTTCCGGGCATGCCGATGCGGCACTGGCGGCTGGAATGTTTCATTTTGGACATTACCGGATAAAAGAGGTCAAGCAATATCTGGCGGAACGGGGAATACCGGTAAGACTCTGACGCTGAATCGGGAATTTTTTTATTAAAAAATATTATACGGAGAAAGAAGAAAATGGACTTGAAAGAAAAAGCTCTTGTATATCATAAAAATGCTCCGGCGGGTAAAATCGCGGTTACTTCCACCAAACCATGTGCTACTTCGGAGGAGCTTTCGCTGGCTTATACTCCCGGAGTGGCTTCTCCGTGCATGGCGATCAGGGAAAACCCGGAAAATGTCTGGGATTATACGGTAAAGGGAAATTTTGTTGCTGTGGTAAGTGACGGTACCGCGGTATTGGGGCTGGGCAATATCGGCCCTGAGGCGGGAATGCCGGTAATGGAGGGCAAAGCGGTATTATTCAAGCGTTTTGCAGATATTGATGCGGTGCCGATCTGCCTGGGCAAAGTTTTTAATGAACGCGGACGCAGTGATGCGGCAAAAGTTATCGAGACGGTGGAGCGGCTGGAGCCGTCGTTCGGGGGAATCAATCTTGAGGACATCGGAGCTCCGGCCTGTTTCGAGATTGAACGGGAATTGAAAAAGAAAATGAATATTCCGGTGTTTCATGATGACCAGCATGGCACTGCGATAATTTCCATGGCGGCGATACTCAATGCGATGAAGATATTGGGCAAGAAACTGGATGAATGCCGTTTTGTTGTAGCCGGAGCCGGCGCGGCAGGAATAAGCTGCAGTGAATTTTACATCACAGCCGGAGCCAGGCGGGAAAATTTCATTATGTGCGACTCCAAAGGCGTTATTCACTCCGGACGTACTGATCTTACTCCGGAGAAGGAACGTTTTGCAGTGGATACTCCCTGCCGGACTCTGGCTGAGGCATTGGTCGGAGCGGACATTTTCCTGGGATTTTCGGTCGGCGGCAGCGTAACCGGAGAAATGGTGAAAAAGATGAACTCCGGCGCAGTGATATTTGCTATGGCCAATCCGGTGCCGGAAATTTATCCGGCGGAAGCCCTGGCGGCCGGTGCCGCGGTGGTGGGAACCGGAAGAAGCGATTTTCCCAATCAGATCAATAATGTTCTGGGATTCCCCGGCATATTCCGCGGCGCGCTGGATACCCGGGCGAGCAATATCAATGAGGAGATGAAACTTGCCGCCTCTTTTGCGCTGGCGGAACTGGCTTCAGAACCGGTGCCGGAAGATGTTAAAGCTGATCTGGCGGCGGCCTATCCGGCTGATGCGGCGGCAGGTATGTTTGACCGCAATGATCCGCTGGGGGCGGATTATGTCATACCCAAACCGTTTGACCGCCGTGTCGTGCCCCGGGTTGCCCGCAAAGTAGCAGAGGCGGCGATGAAGACCGGGGTGGCCAGACAGATGATTGCTGATCTGGATGAATATGAAAAGAGCGTTTACCGCCGGGTGAACTGCCGTTAAATTTTAAGTGATTATTTCCGGTCGGCTGCGGCAGTTGAGCTGTGACAGCGGGGCTGTTTCCGGAGGAGATGAGCGCGGATGAAGGGAGTATATCGGGAGAGCTGGCCCCGGATATGGGGCGGAGCGGCCATATTGCTGACTGCTTTTCTTTTGCTGTATCTTCCCTGGAAACTCGGAGAGCGGGAATTTTATTGGAATGAAGGAGCCTATGCGGCCCAGGCCAGTGAGATGAATTTAGCTTTTCCGATGGCCACCGCACATGGAGCTGCGCTTCGCAATGCCATGCCGCTGTATCCCTATATCGGTGCAGTGCTGAACCGTTATTGTCATTTGCCCATGGAGCAGGCGTTGCGGTTAACTTCAGTGGCGATGCTTTTTGCGTTGTCATTGGTGGGGTACTATGCGGCCAAACTGGCGCGGGATTACCGTGCTGGGATGGTGGCGTTCGCCTGTATTGCGGGGACGGTGCTGGCGGTTGAAAAAGGTATTGATGGTTACCCTGCATTGCTGACGGTTTTCTGGATTTTTTCTGCTCATCTGGTTTTGTTTCACTACGGCATGAGACAGGGAAAGTGGAATATCGGCTGGATATTTTCGCTTGGGCTGGCGGCATTGGGATTTTACAGCGGTGGATTTTCGGCACTGCTTTATTACCTGTTTCCGCTGTTTTTCATGCGCCGTCCGCTGAGTCTGGGATCAAGACTTAACTGGTTCGGCGCATATTTCGGCATGTTCCTTGTGGTAATGGCGGTAGTATTCTGGGCTTTGCCTTATTTCTGGAGCTACAACGATCTGCCGATACAATATCTGCCGTTGGAACACGAAAGTTTCAAAGATTATCTGCTGCAGTTAGCCAGTTATCCGCTGGATGTATTTCTGCGTTTTCTGCCCTGGAGTGTGCTGGGCTGGATACCGTTGTGCGTGGCTTTGTATAATGTGGATGATACTCCGCTGTTCAGCCGTTTTTTGCGGACTCTGCTTTTTTCCAATTTTTTTCTGCTGTGGTTTATGCCAGGATTTGAGCCGGAGAAAATGTTTATTCTGGCTGGACCGTTTGGGGTTTTGCTGGGAATAAATTACGTTATGGCATTCCGCCGTTATGGCTGGAAAATCCGTAATCCGCTGGTTTTCGGCAGTTTGCTGTTTTCTCTGCTGTGCGTGGCCGGCATTTACGGTTTTTATTTTATCCCTGAAGCATTTTTGCTTGAGATGTTCAATTGGAGCCGTCCACTGGATTTCCGCAATGATGCGTTAATAATAATCCCTGCAATGCTGGCTGGAGTTCTGCTTTTGGCGGCGTGGTTCTTATTTTATTTGCGCGGCGGCAAAAGGTACCCGGTGTGGATGTTTTTACTGCTGTGTTCTGTATCGGGTGCGATGTTTTTCTGGCAGGTGGCGCATCCTTACCGGGCACAGGAAAACAGCAAACGCAGTTTCGGCCGGGATATCAGAGCGGCACTGGCCAGGGAAAATGCTTTGGATAAAACGGTTTACAAGCTGGATATATCGGACCTCTACGGTGAGTTTTACTATGTTGGTGTGCCGGTAAAAAAACTTTCCGACATAAATGCCTTGTCCACGGTGGAAAAAGAGGTTTATCTGGTAAGCACCGGATTTCCGCTTAATGCGGATTGGAACTGGAAAAATCTGCTTCCGGGCGATTACTCCTACCGTAAACACGGCATACGGCTGTGGAAAGGTACTTTGCGTCAGGAGGAAGAATACTGATGAATGAAGCAGAACAGTCATTGTATGAGTTTGATTCCGCCGGTCTCCGGGAATTGGCAGTTTCGGCTGGTGAACCGGCATTCCGGGCAAAACAGCTGCTGAATTATCTGTATATCAATAAGATTTCTGATCCGGAAAAAATGTTGAGTCTCCCTAAGGGATTCCGGACTTTTCTGAAAGAAAACTTTACTGTTTTATCTGTAAATGAAAAGGAAGTTCTGCAATCTTCTGACGGAACGGAAAAACTCCTTCTGGAACTGCACGACGGAGAATGTGTGGAGATGGCCCTGATTCCGGCAGGGGGACGGATGACATTTTGTCTCAGTACTCAGGTCGGGTGCCCGGTGGGCTGCTGTTTTTGTGCTTCCGGAGCTAACGGTTTGGTCAGAAATTTAAGCTGCGGAGAGATAGTAGGCGAGTTTTTGACCGGCGTAAAACGTAACGGTGGAAAATTGCCGGACAACATCGTCTTTATGGGAATTGGCGAGGGGTTGATGAATTTTGGAGCTTTGTCTGCGACTTTAACCCGGCTTACGGGCAGGGAATACTTTAATATGTCGCCTCGCCGTATAACCGTCTCCACCAGCGGTTTTGTCCCCGGGATGCTTAAATTTGCGGAGCTGGGCAGGGAATACACCCTGGCCATTTCACTTCATGCGGCGGACGATCAGACCCGGGCGAAGATAATTCCGGACAAGGTGCGCTATCCGATAAGCGAAATAATGGCGGCGGCGGATAATTACAATGAACGGGTCGGGCGGATGGTTACCTTTGAGTACACTCTGCTTGATGGAGTGAATGATCGGGATTCGGATGCCATCGCTCTGGCAGAATTGGCAAAAAAACACCATGCCAAGGTAAATTTAATTCCGATGAATGCCGTATTTCGTGATTACCGCCGTCCGGGCCGGGATAAAATCCGGCGTTTTTTTGAGATATTGGAAAGATCCGGTGCGCATGTTACCTTGCGGCGCGAGCGAGGCTCTGATATCAATGGAGCCTGCGGCCAGCTTAGAACCCGGCATATTAAGGGCTGAATTCAGAAAACCTGCAAAAAAATAGGCTGTTCCTGATTTTGGTAAATTTTACGCTCAAGCAGATTAAAATTCGATGTTTCACTGATTTTCAATATCGCAGATGACATTAATAATCATATCAATATGATTGACAGGTGAGATTACAGTCTCAGCATCCGGTAGCAAGATTAAAGAAATGGAAAAGTTCTTCCAGGCGGGTTACTGCTTCCGGGCCGAATTTATCCATGGAGTGAAAAACTTTTTCTACCGGTTTTTCCTCCATGTTGCCGGATTTGGAAAAAAATTTATCTGCCAGACAAATCAATTTTTCCTCTGCTGTTTCAGGCAGAAAATCGCGGTCCGGAAGCGGCCGATTATGTTTTCTTAGAGAATCCGCGGATAATCCGCGTCCGGTGAGCCGTTCGCAGATGCGGGCAAAGGTTTCCAACTCCAGTCCATGAATTTCAGCGTATTGCCTGAGCATATCCGCGCCGATCTTTCCGTGGGTGATATACGGGTGGAAGCCTTTGCACAAAATCCCCGGAGCAGAACACTTGATAATACCAATATCATGGAGCATTGCCCCCCTGGTTACGGTATCTTTATCCAGCGTCATTCCGGATTGAGCGAGAATTTCCAGTGCTTTATCCCGCACCTGGCAGCTGTGTTTCAACAGTAATTGCCTCAGTGGAGTATCTTCCGGATAAAAGTATTCAATGATTTTCATCTCATCCATAAATTGCCGTACTCCTGTGCTGCTGTCAGTTGAAATAAAAAATATTCTTTCCCCGGAGAGAATAATCAAATCTGTTTACTTTTCAATAATAAATTGAATACCGCTTGCGCATACAGGCGGAAATATCAGCATTACTGCTTTGTTTCCCGTTTTATTCCTCCCGGAAAAAACGGAGGCGGTTCTCTAAGGTTGTCCGACAGCGTTTCTCCGGGCTTAATTATGCTTTAAAGTGAAAGTTTACGGTAATTCTTCTTGCCGCAGCGCAGTACTTTCTCTCCGGCTTCGAATTCCTCTTTGGAAATTGAAGCGGTAACGTCATTTATCTTGACCCCGTTGATGGAAACCGCTCCGCCCTGAATAAGTCTTCTGCCCTCGCTGGCTGACTTTGCCAGACCGGAAGCCGCCAGAATACGGGTCACCGGGGCTTTGCCGTCAATGAAATCTTCTGCTTTGAGCTGATATACCGGCAATGCATCCAAAGCATTCTGTTCAATATTGATTATTTCACTTGAGGTGGCAATTTTCTTATCCGGATCGGCAAAGCCGAACTTCCCGCCTGCACTGAGAAAGGCTTCTTTTGCCGCATCTCTGCCGTGAGCAAGTGCGGTAGCCTCATAAGCGAGAATTTCCTTTGCCCGGTTAATATTTCCGGATTGATTGACCAGGTAATCAATTTCTTCCAGCGGCAGCGTGGAGAAATAGGCCAGCAGCTTCTTTACCTGGGAATCTTCCGAATTGCGCCAGAACTGGTAGTAGTCAAAAATACTGGTTCTTCCGGTATCCAGCCAGACATTGTTGCCTCCTGCAGTCTTGCCGAATTTCTGACCGTTGGAATCCAGCAGCAATGGTATGGTCATGGCGTAAACTTCGCCTTGATTTTTCCGGCGGATAAGCTCTGTTCCGGCCACCATATTTCCCCACTGATCCTGGCCGCCCAGTTCCATACGGCAGTTGTATTTTGCTTTCAGGGTCAGGAAATCGTAGGCCTGAAGTATGGAGTAGTTGAATTCCAGAAATGACAGCCCGTTTTCCAGTCTCGCTTTGACTGACTCCTGGGCCATCATGCGGTTGACGCTGAAAAATGATCCGATTTCGCGCAGAAAATCAATGTATTTAACATCTTCAAACCAATCCCGATTGTTGACAAATATCGCGTCGCCGCTGTCAACAGAAATAAATCTGGACAATTGCTGTTTTATCGCCTCGGCATTGGCCGCCACGGTTTCCTTGGTAAGAATCGGCCGCGCGGTTGATTTACCGGAGGGGTCGCCGATCTGAGCCGTGGCACCCCCCACCAGCACGATCGGAGTATGACCGGCGCGCTGCAGCAATCTCATAGCCATAACCGGAAGAAGATGTCCCACATGCAGACTGCTTCCGGTGGGATCGAAACCGACGTAAAACTTGATTTTTTCTTCGTTCAATATTTTGCGTATTGCTTCCGGATCGGTTTCCTGGTATGCGAAACCCCGACTCTTCAATTCTTCATAAATCAAGCTCATTGATGCACCTTTCATGTGTATTATCAGTAATTTACCACTCTTTTTGCTGTATTTCAAGTTGAAAAATTCTTTTTCGTGTGATATTGTTTAATACGGGGGAGTATAAAGTGAGAAAGGGGGTTGTTATGTTAAAGAAGTATTTGGGCGAAATTAAAAAAGAGGTGGCTCAGTCCGGAACCATTTCTCCGGAGTGCAAAGAGGAAATAAATCAGCTGATCTGCCGGATGGAAACATCGCCGAACAAAGAGAATGCCGGAGCATTGCGCAGCAAGGTGCTGGAATTTGAGGTGGAACATTCTGAATTATCTGCTTTGGTAAACCGGGTGTTTATGATGTTGTCTGATATGGGGGTATGACAATCATAGCACGTTTTATTTTGAATATCGGCAGATGGACTTGTTTTTTGCCCCCGCATGCCGGGAAATAAAATAATCCGCCTGTCGGTGATAAAGCAACAATCGAAGATGAAAAAAATTGATATGGCGTCAGAAAGCTGACGCCATATTTTTATCAGTAAGGTAAAATGCAGTTTTTTTACCTGGGTACTGGTTATATTAATAGAAAAATTTTACAGGAGTTGACCATTGAAGAAAATGGATATGGACGCAGTCGCTGCTCAGCACGAAGCCTTGAAAATGGCATCGGAAAAAGATAATTATAAACACACTTCACACCCTCAAGCCCAATGGTTTCCGCTGGCCGGACTCGGGTTGTTTATACACTGGGGGCTCTCTTCGGTGGAGGGAAGATACGATCTATCCTGGGGAATGATTGCCAATACGCCGTGGGATCGATCAGGCAACGGGAAAAATAAAATTACTCCCGCTGAATATTGGAAAAAAGCTGAAGTATTCAATCCGCGTTCTTTTGATCCGGTGAAAATACTGACTGCGGCTAAAGCTGCCGGATGTACTTACGCGGTTATGACTTCGATGCATCATGACGGTTACACTATGTGGCCCAGCGGGACAACGGATTTCGGCGTGCAAAGATTTCTGAATGGACGGGATCTGGTGGGGGAATTTGTTGACGGCTGCCGGGCAACCGGTTTGAAAATCGGAATATATTATTCTCCTCTGGACTGGCATTTTGACCGGAAATACAAGTCGTTCAGCTATCTCAGTGAGGAGTTGGGACAGGAATACATGGATGCCAATTGGCAGGCCTTTCCTGAACATCCGGTTTTTCCCCCGGAACATCTTGCTGAGGGGAACCGGATATATCACCAGCGAATCCGTGAACTGCTGACCAGGTACGGAAAGATTGATTTACTCTGGCTTGACGGGGGCGGCACAGACGACAGCGTTGCGGAACTTGCCCGGTCAATTCAGGCGCATATTGTAATCAATTCCCGCAGTTGCCCAGGAGATTACGGCACTACCGAGTGTGAATTGCCGGAAAAACGTTTTACCGGATGGTTTGAAACCCCGCATTGCTGGCAGGAGCTGGTAAATGGAGCCAATCAATGGGGGTATTTTAAAGATACACCCTATAAACCGGCGGCATGGATGCTGGAACAGTTGATTTTGCTTCGCCGCTGGGGTGGTAACCTGCTGATAAATGTAAGTCCTGACGGCAATGGAGAACTGCATCCTTCCGGTTACGTTGAGATGAAGAAGGCGGCGGAATGGATGAAAAACTGCCGCGAATCGGTTATCGGAACTTTGCCGGGAGATGACATAGAAGTACCGATGACAAGTTCAGCAGACGGGAAAAAACGCTATTTCTTTTTCCTGTCCGGCCGTCCGGAAAGGAAAGTGCATTGGAATTCCGGTTCCGGAAAAATACTGTCGGTACGGGTAATGAATGATAATAATATGCTTCCGTTTTCACAAAAAGACGGCGTTTTAACCTTTGAATACCGTCCTGACACTGAATTTACCATGCCGGTGGCAGTGGAAGCCGTGCTGGAGTAATAATTGTAACGCAGAGTAAAGGATAATGGAAACCGCAGGGGAGGGGGCGGTTACATTACATAGTCGATTATGCAAAAGTCGATTTTGGCTTTAGATAAGGCGGCAAAGCCGACGCATACTGACGTATGCGAGGCTGAAGCCAACGAA
>CASECL010000241.1 GCA_949286445.1 uncultured bacterium
CCGGCGAATCCATGATAAGACAGTATGTTCACGGCAAAAACTTCTTCCGGGACGAATTCGGAGTGGAGGTTAAAAATCTTTGGCTGCCGGATGTTTTCGGTTATTCTGCGGCAATGCCCCAGATTATGAAAAAAGCGGGGTGCGACTTTTTCCTCACCCAGAAAATCTCCTGGAGTCAGGTGAATAAATTTCCCTATCACTCCTTTGTCTGGCGCGGGCTGGGCGGATATGAAGTTCTGACCCATTTCCCACCGGAAGATACTTACAATTCCATGCTTAATGCCAAAGATCTTGTCCGGAGTGCGGACAATTACGCTGAAGCCCACATCAATGGTCAATATATGACACTTTTCGGTATCGGCGACGGCGGCGGCGGACCATCTGAACTCCACCTGGGCCGGGCAGAACGGTTGAAAAATCTGGAAAACGCCCCCAGATTGAGTTACGGCAGAGCCGATGAATTTTTTGCCGGACTGGAGAAATTCCGCCAGGAACTGCCGCGTTATTCCGGTGAACTCTATCTTGAATTTCACCGCGGCACCCTGACCACTCAGAGCCGCACCAAACGCAACAACCGCAAATGTGAAGAACTGCTGGGTGAACTTGAATTTGCCGCATCATTGCTTCCGGCGGGAAATTACCCCCGGCAGGAGCTGGACGGAATGTGGAAAACGCTGCTGTTAAATCAATTTCATGATATTATTCCGGGGTCATCCATCCGGGCGGTTTATCAGGTTACCGAGGCGGAACACGCCCAAATCATCCGGCAGGCAGGCAGTCTGCTGGCAAAACTGGGAAAGCAACTGGTCAACCGGAGTGCAGATTGCGTTACTTTGCTTAACACCAATTCATTTACCTGGCGCGGAGCGGCAATGCTTCCGGAGGGTTGGGAAAATTGCGAAATTCTCGCCGACGGTTTGCCGGTGCCGGCACAGAACGGCGAAGACGGCTGTTTTGCCGCAGTGGAAATTCCTCCCCATGGTAAAATCGAATTGAAAAAGGGCGGCGGCAAAGACACTACTGCCGCCATACTGGACGGCGATGTACTGGAAAATGAATTTGTACGCTATATTTTTGACGGAAACGGCATTCTGCTGTCCTGCTTTGACAAAGAGCTGAACCGGGAGTGTATCGGGGTAAACGGCGGCAACCATCTGCGGCTTTTCCCGGATATTCCCAATGAATATGATGCCTGGGATATCGACCGGTTCTATCTTGAAGGCAAGGTGGAAAACGCCAAATGTGTCAATTTCGGGAAAATTGTTTCCGGAGCGGCAAAACAGTCTCTGCAGCTTGACTTTACCATTGGAAAATCCCGGATATCGCAAACTGTAACTCTGGCGGCAAACAGTAAACGGCTGGACTTTGTCACTTTTGCCGACTGGCATGAAGAACACCGGATGCTCCGGGTGAATTTTGCGCTTTCAACTTTTGCAGAAAAGGCCTTATGTGATATTCAGTACGGCTTTATTGAACGGCCGACAGTATGCAACAATGCACAGGACTGGGCCCGTTTTGAGGTGGCCGCGCACAAATATACTGCAATGACAGACGTCAATGGCGGGGCGGCATTGCTCAATGACTGCAAATACGGTTATCATTTGAGTGAAAATGAGCTGGATATGAATTTACTGCGTTCACCTAAACATCCGGATGCGGAGGCTGATAAGGGCGGACATCTTTTCACTTACAGTTTTCTGCCGCTGGCTCCGGACGGAGACATGGAAGAACTTCAGCTGGAAGCATTTTCACTCAACCGTGCGCCGCTGGCCCTGAACGGAAAATGGAAAAAAACGGTTCAGATGCCATTTGCCATACTGGAAAACAGCGGAGTAAACTTTGCCGTGATTAAACGGGCGGAAAAGAGTGATGAAATCATTCTGCGCCTGGCGGAATACAAAGGGAAAAACTCCAGTATTGAACTATCTGCCGGAGATGCAGAGTCGCTGACAGAGTGCGACCTTCTGGAGTGGCGCGACGGGGAAACAACCGTACCGGAAAACGGCAGATTCAAACTGAATTTCTCCCCCTTTGAAATCCGCACTTTCCGGGTGAAATAGTATTACGGATCTTATAGAATAAAGTCAGGACGGCGGCTTGATTTGAAAGACGCTGCTGCCGTCCGGGAAATCGGGGAAACAAAATAAAATTATGAATTTGAAAAAATGGGTGGTCAGTACCCAATCACAATCTTTTGCTGACAATACTGCAAATGCAGGAACCGCTGTACCGGGTTCAGTACCGGATCTTGTCCCCGGCAGTGAACAGGGACCGGTATGGCAGGGCTTCGGCGGCTGTTTCAATGAATTGGGCGGCAAGGCTCTGTTTGTTTTGGATGAAGCTGAACAGCAGAAGCTTTTGAAGTTGCTTTTTTCTGCATCAGAGGGGTGCGGTTTTGTCCGCAACCGGATGCCGGTGGGGGCAAATGATTACGCAGAAAGCTGGTACAGTCTGGATGAAACTGAAGACGATTTTGAACTCAGCTGTTTTTCGGTGGAACGGGATGAAAAAGTGCTTATTCCCTATATCAAGGCTGCCTTGCGTTATGCTCCGGAGATGAAAATTTTTGCTTCGCCCTGGAGTCCGCCGGTCTGGATGAAGTACCCCAAAGCGTATAATTACGGTACGCTGATAAAAGATGACAGATATCAGAAAACTTACGCGCGTTATTTATTGCGTTTTGTTACTGAAATGCAGAAACGCGGCATTCCGGTAACCGAACTTCATGTCCAGAACGAAGTTCAGGCAGATCAGAAATTTCCCTCCTGTCTCTGGAGTGGAGAAGAACTGCGGATTTTCATCCGGGATTATCTGGGGCCGGAATTTGAAGCGGCAGGATTTCCCGCCGATATCTGGCTGGGGACCATAAACGGGCCATGGCCGGAAAAATTTGCCGACAGTTTTCATTTTTTTGCCAATGCTGTACTGCTTGATCCGGAGGCCAGACGTTTTGTAAAAGGCATCGGGTACCAGTGGGGCGGGCGTTATGAACTTCAGCGCACCCGTTCGGTATGGCCGGATATGCCGATACGTCAAACAGAAAATGAATGCGGCAATGGGAAAAATGACTGGAAATATGCCATGTATGTTTTTGATCTGCTCTGGTTTTATCTGACCAATGATGTAGAGGCCTACTGCTATTGGAATATGATACTGGAGGATAACAAAGGCCGTAGCACCTGGGGTTGGGAACAAAACTCCATGATCACAATTAACCGTGATAAAAAAAGTTACACCTTGAACCCGGAATTTTACCTTATGAGCCATTTTTCCCGTTTCATCCGTCCCGGAGCCAGAAGGCTGGTTCTGACCGGACCGTGGTCGGGAAACGCCGTTGCGTACCGGAACAGCGGCGATAGTGTCGCCGCCGTGATTATGAATCCATATCCGGAAAATAAAACAGTACAAATAAAAGACAATGTTTTCCAACTGCCGCCGGAGTCATTCAGCTCAATTCTGTGGCAGGATAAATAGTCGATTATGCAGAAGTCGCTTTTGACTTTAGATAGTCGATTATGCAAAAGTCGATTTTGGCTTTAGATAAGGCGGCAAAGCCGACGCATACTGACGACGTATGCGAGGCTGAAGCCAACGAAATATAAAGTCAAAAGCGACTGTAACCCAACGATTGCTTCTGCGAAAAGATTTCGCATAAA
>CASECL010000242.1 GCA_949286445.1 uncultured bacterium
CGGTGTCTGGCTTTGCAGTCGCGGCAGTCGGTCATCAAGTCGCTGAACTGATCCAGGTGACCGGAGGCTTTCCAGACTCTGGGATGGCAGATGATGGTAGAATCCAAGCCTTCAACATTATCTCTGGTTTCCACCATTTCATGCCACCAGAGATTTTCCAGTGCCCGTTTCATTCTGGCTCCATAGGGACCGTAATCCCAGAAACCGTTGATGCCGCCATAAATTTCAGAACTCGGAAAAACAAAGCCGCGCCGTTTGCAGAGGCTGACAATTTTATCCATAAGTTCAGATCTTTTTTCACCCATGAGAATTTTCCTTTCGGCTTAGAAATTTAACGCGTCACGCTGATAATATACACCTTTGCCGGAAACTTGCAAGCCGCGCAAAGAATAAAAAATCTTTTCTGATAAAAAATCATATCTGACGCTTTTATGGAAAAAGACACCGGAAATAATTTTTTCCGGTGTCTTCAGGATCATATTTTTTCACCGCAATTTGACATTGCCCGGTGACTTACTACACGATTACTGCATAATCGGCATGGCTGGAATTTCCGGCTGTTTGACGAAGATCTCTACCTTATTCTCTTTTTTGAGATTGGCAATATAATTTTCCATCGCTTTGGCCTTGGCCTGACCGAGCAGAAATTCATTCAGCATGGGCTTAACCTGGTCAAAGGACATGGTGGTAGCCGGGAACTTTTCATCACACCGGATGATATGATAACCCTCCTGAGTTTCCACAATGCCGGAAATTTCACCTTTCTTAAGCGCAAATGCCGCGTCTTCAAAGGGCTTAAGCATATCTCCCCGCTTGAATTTGCCCAGACTTCCGCCGTTATCTTTGGACGGGCAGGCACTTTCAGCTTTGGCCAGAGCGGCAAAGAGGGTGGGATCAAGTTTCAATTTCTTGGCGATCTCTTCAGCCTTTTTGAGGGCTTCAGCTTTCTGCTCTGCGGTTGCATTTCTGGGGTAGGCAATGAGAATGTGTGAAGCCTCGATCATTTCCGGAACCTGGAAACGGGTTAGATTGTCATTGTAATATTTGCGGACATCATTTTCAGAAACTGTTACTTTTGCAAGAACATTCTTGTTCACAAATTCACTGATAGCAAACTGATCCTGTGCCTGTTTCTGAGCAGCAGTGGATTTGACAAAAGCCTCCAAGGTCATCCTGGTCTGAGCCATAACCTGTTCTTCGGTCATTTTCCGCTCGGATTCACTCATTTTCCTGATCGCCTCATTCATCTGGGCCTCCACCGCGGCTGCCGACGGTTTGAAGCCAGCCTTGGCCGCAGCCTCAAGCAGCAGCGGCTGGGTAACACACATATCTGCAAGCCGGTAAGCCATCATCTTCATCGCTTCATTGGTCATCTGCGGCGGCAGTTCGTTCTTCGGGAACATGGAGAGAACAAACTTTTTGAAATCCTCCAGCGTTACATCTTTGCCATTGACGGAGGCAATTTTTTCCGGCAGTCCGGCCCAGACATCAACGGTTTTGGCCTGTTCCGCCGCTTTGGCCGGCTGCGCGGCGGTTTTTGCTGTGGCGTCAGCGGCAAAAACATTGCCGGAGATCATGGCCAGAGCGCACAAAACTCCGTATACACTGTTCTTCTTCATCTTTTAAACCCTTTCTTAATGGTTGTTTTGCTTGTGAGTTTTCCCCCTGGAGCACTGTACTTCATTACAGATATCATCAATTTCTCAAAATGCAAACTATTTTTATATTTAAAACTTGATTTTCTTGTAAATATGGTGTAAGTTTATCCCGGATGGCAGTTTCGTAAGAATTATGCTGATGCGCTTGATGGGTAATTGTGATCGGGATATTGCCAATAGTTTAAACTTGAACTTATAGAAATTTCAACTGCACGGTGATGTGGTTGAATTTGTCTGGAAGAGTGAAATAATTGCGGAGATTTATATACATTATGAAGAAGTGTTTGATTTTAGCTGTATTTACTGCGGTATTATGCGGATGTTCTTCTCTGCCGTGGGTTGAAAGTTCCCGCAATCTGGAGAACGCAGACCGTCTCCGGGTGGGAATGACCAAGGAGCAGGTGGTGGAGATAATGGGAGAACCATTGAAAGATGAGGCTTATAATCAGCCTGATGTATGGTATTACTATATAACCACCCGCTGGTATGACGGACTTTGCACCGAGGATGAATGTATGCCTCTGGTATTCCGTTCCGGGAAACTGGCAGGTTGGGGGGTGGAATACTATGCCAGGATGAGGCTTTTGCGCGACAAAGATACCGGCAAGCAGTAATTCAGTTTCAGAAGTTGGAAAACGGCAATGCGGCAATTACCGCAGAAAAAACGGCGGTATTGCAAGGTAGATAATTGAAAGGGGTGGAAATTATGAGCATGGAAGTGGATTTTTCCAAAACATCAAAACGTTTGCTGCTGTTGCGCGGAGCGATTATGCTGCTCGCCGGTGTAGTGATTCTGCCGCGTCCTGGAATGGCGGTGGAGGTCATGACGATTTTTGCCGGGACATTCATAATTGTGGATGCCGTGCTTACATTACTGAATGGGCGCAAGGCATCGCGTTACTGGTTTGCCCTGCTGAAATTTATCTGCGGACTGCTCTGCATTTTCCGACCGTTTCTGGTGGATGTAATACTTATTCTGACTGTCGGATTCTGGCAGATATTCGGCGGAATAAACTGTTTGCTGCTGACTTTTTCCGGAATGATGTTTTCCAAAGCATGGGGTATAATAAACGGAATTCTGTCGCTTTTAATCGGAATTATTTTTGTGATTATGCCTTTAGCCGGAATTGTAACTGCCGGCTGGTTCTTTGGCATCATGCTGCTGGCCGGCGGAGCGTTGTCGCTGGTGACCGCTTTCGCGCTGCCCGGAGAAAAGAAAGAGGAAGCTGCGGTGGAATAGGTCGGTAAATTACAGATTGAATGGAAATCAAATTTTTTCAGCTTGAAAAACAGATTGGCCGGCAGTATATTATCCGCGTGCTTTTACAGTGTTCAGCGATAATAAGATTAAGGAGTTTGAGTAAATGTTGAAGTTGGCAATGATTGGAAGCCGCGGACATTTCGGTTATGTGATAAGCTGTCTTCCCGGATTGAGCGGAAAAGTTGAAGTGATCGGAATATCTTCCGGTTGTGAAGATCCCATCGACCGTCTGCGCGATTCTCTCAGGGAAATCGGCATTTCTCCTGCAGTATATGATGATTACCATGAACTGCTTGGACTCAAGCCGGATATGGTAGTTATTGATGGACCGTTTGAGAAACACGCTGTTATGGCGATTGAGGCTCTGAAACAGGGAATACACGTTTTCTGTGAAAAGCCGATTGCGTTAAATCTCAGCGATTTGGATGAATTGACCAAAGTATATCGGGCCGGGAAGGCAAAAATGATTTCCATGGTTGGTTTGCGCTATGACGGAGCATTTGCCTGTGCTAAAAAGCTGGTTGATGCCGGAGCGATCGGAAAAATTAAGCTGGTCAAGACTCAGAAATCCTATAAGCTGGGTGTCCGGCCGGAATTTTACAAACATCGCGCCAGTTATGGCGGAACTATTCCGTGGGTTGGCAGTCACGCATTGGATTGGATAATATACTTTACCGGCAGCTGTCCGGAAAAAATTTGGGCCAATCAGACCAGAGAAGATAATTTCGGCAATGGCGAGCTGGAAATCGCCGCACAGTGCCAGATGGTGCTGAAAAACGGAGTTATGGCTTCTGCGAGCATTGATTATCTCCGTCCGGCGAGTGCTCCGACTCACGGGGATGACCGGATACGGCTGGCGGGAACTCAAGGCGTATTGGAGGTTTCCGGAGGCAAAGTCAAACTAATAGATGCAGAGGGTGAACGTTTTGTGGACGTTCCGGAATGCGAGCGTGAGCTTTTCAGCGATTTTGTGTTTGACGTGCTTGGGGAACGCAAAGCGTGGGTGGATGGAGAAGATACTCTCAATTTGACCCGGGCCTGCCTGCTGGCGCAGGAATCCGCCGACAGCGGAGAACTGGTGCTGTGGCATTGATGATATCAGGACTACCGGTGAAACCGATGGTCCTGATTTTTATGGCAGTTATACGATACAATAAAAACTAAATCTATTCCAGCTTTGTCCGCAAAGTCAGCACTTTCCCGGAATATGAGCCTTTGTATTTGCCGGGCTGATAAAAAGCAAAGTTGACGAAGATGGAATTGCGATAGATGTGATCACAATTCCGGATGATCTTTGGATATGAAAAGTTGCTTAAATTTTTCGAATAGATGATGATTTCTGAACCGACTGCCGGAATTCATCAGAGTCATCGTGTAGCTGAAATTATTCACGATTGTGAAATTCTCGCAGATACAGGATGGAAAATAAGCCACAGATGCGGATTGGGTATTCCCCAGAATATGGTGGTGACAGTGCTTTTGTTCCGGAAATTTACTTCAATGGTCCTGCAAAAGTTTTAGCATAATCTATGCACGCACATACAACATTGAAGTGACGATATAAAAAAATTAGATTATCAGGACATAAAAATGTCAAAATTAAGTATCGAACAGAAAAATGTCGGTGACCTTTTCACCGACAAGAAAAATGATTTTTTAATTCCGGATTATCAACGTCCGTATGCATGGGGAGAAAAAGAATGTCAAACATTATGGGATGATATTTTTATTTTTGCATTTCCCGAAAATGATTGTGATAAGTTCGATAGTAATAATGATGAATATTTTCTGGGGCCAATCGTAACATTCAGGAACGAAAAAAATCAAAAAGAAATAATTGATGGGCAGCAGCGTTTGACTACATTGTTGCTGTTGCTTCGTGCGTTTTATGAACGATACGGAAATATGAGAAACGAAAGGGCAATTAAAACCGGAGAAAAAATAGCCGCTTGTATCTGGAAAACAAATGAATTCGGCGATCCGGATAAAACAGCGTTAAAAATTACTTCTGAAGTTGCTACGGATAGTGAAAAAGAGGAGTTTCTGACCATTTTGCGAACCGGCGATGCAAAAGACAAAAAGAGCAGATATGCCGTGAATTATCGCTTTTTTCAAGAAAAAATTAAAGACTTTCTGGACAATTATCCTGACTTCTTTTCTTATTTACCAATAAGAATACTCCAGAACTGTACTCTTTTACCTATAGAGGCCGGCTCGCAGGATACTGCATTGAGAATATTTTCTACTCTTAATGATCGCGGCAAGCCATTGTCGGATGCCGATATTTTCAAAGCTCAATTCTATAAGTTTTACTCAAGATTGGGAAAGAAAGATTTGTTTATCAAAAAATGGAAAAATCTTGAGACAAAATGTAATGAGATTTTCCATCCTATTCAGGGCACTCCAATGGATGAAATATTCACGCGCTACATGTATTTTGAGCGGGCCAAAAAAGGGGTGAAATCGTCAACGACAGAGGCATTGAGAAAATTTTATGAGCGAGATTCTTATGCCATACTCTGCTCTGAGGAAACTTTTGAAAATCTTATAGATCTCACAGATTTCTGGGAAGATGTTGAAAATCAGGATAAAGACCGTTTTTCAGAAAAAACGTTGAAGCATTTGTTTGTTTTGAATTATGCCCCCAATGGGATGTGGACTTATATCGTATCAGTCTATTATATGGTATACAGAGACTCTGAGGGGTTATTGCAGGAAGAAAAGTTCAATGCATTCCTTGAAAAAATTACTGCATTCATTTGGGCTTATGCGGTATTATATCCCGGTGTAAATGCTTTGCGAACACCAATTTTTGCGGCGATGGTATCTATTGTAGAACGGCGAGAGGTTGATTTTATGGAATTCCGGTTTGAAGCCAAACAAGCTGAAAACGTATTCCGCAATTTCACATTCAGCAACAATCGTACAATTACTAAGTCAATGTTAACTTGGTGGGCATATTCTCAAGTTTCCCAAGAACTTCTTTCTCTTGAAACTGTTCTGGAAATTGAACATATTTTTGCACGCAATAGACAGGAGTATGAACGCTCATTGAAAACACCACGAAATCTGGAAGCATTGGGTAATAAAGCGTTGTTGGAAAAAAGAATTAACATAAGAGCTTCGGATTATCGTTTTTGTGATAAGGTAAAATATTACAGAGGCTATAAAAACAAGCGGGATCAGTATAAAGAAGGAACAAAAATAGCAGAATTGCTGAAACTTTCGGAAGCCAGTGATTTTACCGAGCAAGATATTGAAAAGCGTAGCGATGATATAATTAAATCGTTTATCGCTTATTTGAGCAACCAGGGGTTGTTATTATAATTGAGACATGCGGTTTGCCCCGAAAACTGGACAACTTGACTTGGTGTAAAATGCCCGTAAAGTAACTTGGAACAG
>CASECL010000243.1 GCA_949286445.1 uncultured bacterium
GACCGACTGCAAGGCGGAAATCTTGTTCATCATGTTCTCCTTAGTATTTTTGATTTATAAAAAAAGTATCCAATAAAAAAGAATTTATCGCCTGTAAAATAGCATCAAAAGCGATTTTTTTCAAGTGATAAACCACTTTTCCCGGCCGGATATTCGTCTTTTTTGCCTTTATGCATTGTTATGAAGCTGTTTTTCATTAAAAATGCAGGCAGGGACGGCACAACCATCCCTGCTTCAATGTCTGTCTGTAATTGGTTCAGACCGGCGGTCAGTAGTAGTAGTAAACTGTCTTGACTGCTGCCGGCCGGATTGTCACCGGCTGAACCACGGTTGTCTGGACTGCTGCCGGCTGAACCACGGTTGTCTGAACTGCTGCCGGCTGAACCGTAACGGTTTGAACTTGGGTCGGTGCCGGCCGGGTAATGGTAACAGTTTTTACTTCCGGTGTACTCAGGACATTGAGAACTCCGCCGACCGTATTGAGTATTTCGGCAGCCAGATACACCCCGCTGTTTCCGCTGTGGTGATGAACCCGGTTTTGTGGACGCGGCGGCGCCGGTCTGCGGTCACGCCCGTGCCGGGGCGGTGCGGCAAACAATATTCCGAAACTGAAGAACATGGCGGCTGCAACCCAGAAAATTTTTTTCATGGCAATACTCCTTCCTTTTGCAATTCTGTATTTTCTGCGGTCAAGAGATTTACTTTGAAGGCCTCCGTAATTCACTCTTTCCAATCTTTATAACGTGACACAGGTGATTTTATTGTGTACTTTTTGTTTTTATTTTGAAAATATGTTTATTAAAATGACAGTTTGTTTTTTTAATATAAAAGATCTTCCTGAGCAGATTCTTAATATTCCGGAATTTTAAGCAGCAGTGACGATGGCGGTAAATATAATGCCGGTGTTGTATATCAGTCAGGCGGCATATCTTTTCCCGTAAATTATTGCAACATATCCGGACAGCAAAATTTGATTATTTTAATGATTTGGGTTTAATACAAAATCGGACGGCAGTTCTGTTGCCATGGTAAATATGATTGTCCTGGTAGTTTTTCTGCCGGATTATAAAGACACGAAACATATTTTTTTTAACATTTTGACCTTGAAAAAATTTGAAAATGGTGTAGTATAAGTTGATATTGTCATATTTCTGCAAGTATTTTGGTGATGTAACGTGATGAAAATCAGCGAAAATATGATAATTGACTGTTGGTTTAAAACAGTTAAACATGGACTTTTAGAAAAAAGGTTTCCCGGATTATCATTTTTTGATATCACGGAAGCAACAAAGATTGCAATGAGGCAATTGGTTTGGAGAATACAGTTTGTTTTTGAGACATATTTAATAAATTAAAAAAGAAAAGGAGACGGAGATGACGGAAAAACAGCAATCAAAAATTTACAAAGTTGGTACTTTGACCTACACATTCGGCGGAATTGTCGTGTTGTTTTTCTGGCTGCTGTGGGGAGATTTTGCCTGGGCACTGAAAGACCGGGGAATCGGCAATGTGGCTACAATCATCGTCAGAAGCTTCGGCATAAGCGATTTGTGGTACAGTTTGTTTATCGTATCTTATCCGGCCTTTACCAACATTTTTCTGGTGCCGATTATAAGTTTCAAATCTGACCGTTACCGTAGCAAGTTGGGGCGGCGTATTCCTTTTCTGCTTTTCACCACGCCGTTTGTCGCATTGGGGGTGATTGGTATCGGTGTTTCTCCGGTACTTGGAAGATGGCTGCATGAACTTATTCCTGCCTTGTCGCTTCATGCTGCCTGTCTGACGGTATTTGCCATCGCCTGGATATCTCTGGATTTCGGCACCACGCTTTCCGGTGCACTGGCGGGAGCCCTTTATAATGACGTGGTTCCGGCGGAGCTGATCGGACGGTTTTATGCGCTTTTCCGTGCCATAAGCCTGGTTGCCGGCATTGTTTTCAACTACTTTCTTATTGGAAAAGTGGAACATTACGGCATGTGGATATGCATCGGGATCGGTGTGTTGTACGGTGCTGGTTTGTTAAGCATGTGCCTGATGGTAAAGGAAGGGGAATATCCTCCGGTGGAGGAAACTCCGGGTGGAAAGAGCAGCGGCCCGTTTGACTCGATTGTTATTTACTTCCGTGAGTGTTTTTCCCATCCTTATTATATCTGGGTATTTTTCGGTTCCATTATTGGTGCGCTTTCTGCCAGTCCGGTCAATATTTATACTGTTTTCTATACTCAGGATGTAGGGTTGTCTCTGGACGGTATGGGTAAAATGCTGGCACTGACTTATATTATTTCATTTACGCTCTGCTACTTCCTCGGATCTCTTGCTGACCGGTTTCATCCCATCCGCATGATGATAGCTTCACTTTTTCTCTATGCGGTGGTTATGTTTTTCGGATGTGCGCTTGCGGTGGACCGGGTTTCCTTTGCGGTATTTCTGGTTTTGCACGGTGTTCTTTCCGGCACGTATTTTACCTTGTCCGCCTCTTATCCGATGCGTCTTTTCCCGCGGGAACGCTTTGCCACGCTGTCATCCGGAAGCGGCATGCTGTCGGCTATTGTAAGCGTGCTTTCTGCCCCGATATTCGGTGCCATACTTCAGATACTGTTTGAGAATGGCGTTCCCATTCACTATCGTTATACTTTCCTTATGGGTGGTATTATCGCGCTGCTGGCTATCGGCATATTGCTGGTGGTTTATCGCGGATTCAAGCGTTACGGCGGCGATGAGGGGTATGTGGCTCCTCAAGTTTAAAATGGTTTATTCCCGGATGGAACCCCTGAAACGGGGGCTGTCCGGGAATGATTTTGGAAACGGGAGTTATTTTTTTTAGTTTTGCTATTAACTTGCTTATAATATAAGAAAACTAAAACATAAGGAGTGATGATGGAGGAAGTAAAAAAAGAAAAGACTTACAGTGTCGGCACATTGACCTATACTCTTGGCGGGGTGGTGGTGCTGTTCTGCTGGTTGTTGTGGGGAGATTTTGCCTGGTCTATGAAAGACCGCGCAATGGTAAACATTGCGGCGATCATTGTGGAAAAATTTGACATCAGCAACACGCTTTACGGACTTTTGATTGTATCTTATCCGGCCTTTACCAATATTTTTCTGCAACCTATAATCAGTTATAAATCTGACCGCTACCGCAGCAAGTGGGGGCGGCGTATTCCATTTATTCTGGCTACCACGCCTTTTGTGGTGGTGGGGGTAATCGGGATCGGTTTTTCACCCATGCTGGGGAAATGGTTTTTTGAGCTTTGCGGCGGAAGCATTTCGCTTAATACGGCAAGTCTGATCATGTTTAGCGTATTCTGGGTGATTCTGGATATTGGAGCGACCCTTTCCGGGGCACTGGCCGGAGCTTTGTATAACGATGTGGTGCCGACTGCGTTGATCGGTCGTTTTTATGCGCTGTTCCGGGCGATCAGTCTGGGGGCGGGGGTGCTTTTCAATGTGTTTCTGCTGGGGCATGTGAGTGAATATTATGCCTGGATATGTCTCGGGCTTGGCATTCTTTACGGAGCCGGACTGCTGTCAATGTGTCTCAAAGTCAAGGAAGGCGAATATCCGCCGCCGGAACTGGGTGACGAAAAAGAAAGCGGCAAAAAGGGCTGGACGGAAGCGGTGTCAACTTATTTCCGGGAGTCATTTTCACACCCGTATTACCTCTGTGTATTTTTCGGTTTTACTCTGGCCAGCATGACATTCATGCCGATAAATATATTTATGATATTTTATGCCGGTTCGGTGGGGATGTCGCTCAAGCTCCTGGGGTACTATATGGGATCAAGCTACGCTATATCATTTCTGCTCTGTTACGTTCTGGGCGATTTGGCTGACCGGTTTCATCCGATAAGAATGATGATTGTTTCGCTGGGACTGTATGCTATTGTGATGGCAGTGGGGGGGCTGTATGTGCACGATGTAACCTATTTCGGCATTATGATGGTATTTCACAGTGTGTTTTCCGGTGCATTTTATACCATGTCGGCCTCTTACGGCATGCGTCTGCTGCCGCGGGAACGCTTTGCCACCTTGAATTCAGCAATGGGAATTTTCGGTGCGATTTCCAATGTTATTGCCGCACCGCTGTTCGGTGGAATATTGGATATACTCAACCGCGGCGGCGGAGCACAGGAAATATCCCAGCGGGATTACCATTATACCTATCACATGGGATTTGTGGTAGCTTTGCTGTCGATTGCCATGCTGCTTATAGTGCTGAAGGGGTACAATAAATATGGCGGAGATAAAAATTATGTTCCGCCGCAGGTATGATTTCATAATTCAGACAGTATGAAAAATATTTCTCCTGATTGCTGTTTTGGCAGTCAGGAGTTTTTTTTTGCCGTTGGAATATTACAAAGGCTTTGTTTTTCCGGAAATGCAGGCGTATTTCAGATATGTTATTTTTGTGTGTCCGGAAACATATTTCCTTTTGCGGCAGTTAAACAGCGTCTGCGTTGCGCAGCAGAAAACTGCAGGTAAACCAAACCATATAAATAATTACATTCCTACCGGATAAAGATGTTCGCCGCCGTCAAGCGTGATTATTGCTCCGTTGAGGCTTGGTGTATTCATAATGTAAAGCACAGTTCCGGCAATTTCATCCAGTCCGATTTTCCTGCCGGTGGGAACCCGGCGGAGAACTTTTTCCATTTTGCTGTCCGGCAGATGCGGCGGCGGCAGGACCGGACCGGGGGCGATGGCGCAAGTTCTCCATGCCGGAGCGTTTTCCCGGGCCAGTTCCAATGTGGCACCGGCGAGAGCGCGTTTGGACAAACTGTAAGCTCCTCCGGCAGGGCAGGGGAGGAAAATTTCCTGATCAAGGAAATTGATGATAACTCCGCCGGCAGGATTGGCGGCAATAACTTTTTTTATCAGCCGGAGCGGCGAGAAGAAATTGACTTCAAAATGTTCACGTATGCTCTCTTCACTTTCCACGGCCAGAGATGACACCGGGCGGAAAATGGAAGCACAGTTGATCAGAACATCACAGACAATATGGTTGAATTTCTCCAACTCCTCCGGACGTGAGAAATCAGCTTGAATAACCTGCCAACCGTATTTTTCTGCAATCCGGTCGGCTTCACTCCGGGACGAATTGCAGTGGATGGTTATTTTTGCCCCCTGCCGGTGCAATGTTTCTGCGATAAACAGCCCGATTCTTCTGGCGGCTCCGGTAATTAAAATATTTTTTCCCTCCGGGTTCATTTCAAATCTCCGCTGTCATCCAGAAAATACATTATCATTTTCCCCTTGCCCTGAACTTCA
>CASECL010000244.1 GCA_949286445.1 uncultured bacterium
CGGCAGCATGAAAGATATATGCCGCAATCTGACCATCTCCAATCGTGCGTAAAATATTGTTCCCCGACTGTAATTTCCTTGATTGCGCAGAAAATATTGTCCCCCAGTCGGGATGATCCCGCGGTCAGGAATAATAATAAAAGCAGAATATTACCATATAGTAAAAGCAAAAAATACGCCTTTCCTCCAAGATAAAATTGTTATATTGGAGAAAATGCGTATTGGGTACCGGATTATTCCGTCTGGCCGTATAATTACGGCTCAGAACCGGAAATCGCGCTTGCCATCATGAAGTTCTTTCAGATACTCCGAAGCAATGGCTCGAACTTTTTCATTGGGAATATTATTGATTTCACGTTTGATCAATTCTTCACCTTTGCGTTTGGTGTCTTCAGAAGCGTAATCTTCCAGATATTCCTTGAGCGTCATTAACGCATTGGGATGACAGCAATTGGCAATCTGTCCGGATTTAACCAGCCGCATAAAACGGTCTCCGGTACGCCCCTCCCGGTAACAGGCAGTACAGAAACTGGGAATATATCCCAGATCCAGCAGCCAGTTCACCACCTGATCCAGCGTTCTGGTATCGGAAATATCAAACTGAGCAGAATTGTCTTCCGGTTTTTCCTCCTCCGCGTAGCCTCCCACACTGGTGCGGGAACCGCCGGAAATCTGGGAAACCCCGAGTTTCAATACCCGTTCCCGGGCGGCCTTGGATTCCCGGGTGGAAATAATAATTCCGGTATAAGGCACCGCAATACGCAGCACCGCCACAATCTTGGCAAAAATATCGTCATTGATGGCATTGGAAAATTCATTCATATCAATGTCGTCTGCCGGACGGATCCGGGGGACGCTTATAGTATGGGGACCAACGCCTTTGGCCGCTTCCAGGTGTTCAGCGTGCATAAGAAGTCCGGTAAAATCATAGCGGTAGAGATTAAGCCCGAACAGCACACCGCAACCCACATCATCAATTCCCCCCTCCATCGCCCGGTCCATCGCTTCGGTATGGTAGGCGTAATCGCTCTTCGGGCCGGTTGGATGAAGTTCCTGATAGGCCTTTTTGTTATAAGTTTCCTGGAAAAGGATATAGGTGCCGATTCCGGCATCTTTCAGTTTGCGGTAATTTTCCACCGTAGTAGCGGCGATATTGACATTCACCCGGCGGATGGCTCCATTCTTGTGATGAATTGAATAAATAGTTTTGATTGACTCAAGCACATATTCTATCGGATTCATGGTGGGGTGTTCGCCGGTCTCCAATGCCAGACGCTTATGTCCCATATCCTGAAGCGCGATAACTTCGCGGCGGATTTCGTCCTGGGTAAGTTTTTTTCTGGCAATGTGTTTGTTTTTGGCATGGTAGGGACAGTAAACACAGCCATTGACACAGTAGTTGGAGAGGTAAAGCGGAGCGAACATCACAATCCGGTTGCCGTAAAATTTCTGTTTTATCTCCATTGCCAGCTTGAAAATTTTTTCATTTTCCTCCGGCAGATCGCATTCCAGAAGCAAAAGGGCTTCCCGGTGCGGCAGACCTTTGCACTCACGCGCCTTTTCAATAATGGAATTTATCAATTCACGGTTATGTTTATTGGCGTTGGCAAAAGCGATGGATTCCATAATTTCCCTGTCATTGATGAATTCTTCCGCTTTTGATGATTTTGGATCGTAAATGTATTCCATGGTAAATTCCTCCTAAAAAAATTTAACTGATTTTCGAATAAAGAGTTTTCACGCTCACCCCGTCGAGCCTGCCCAGTTTACCCGCCACCGCCGCGGTAACACTTTCCGGCGCGTCAAGAATTACACTGATTATAGACAGCTTGCGCTCACGGTAGGGTATTCCCATACGCCCGATGACATATTCACCGTAGGAGTGAAGAATTTTATTGACCTCACCGGCGGAATCGTAATTTTCCACCATTATTCCGATCAGGGCAATCCGTCCCGGCTCCCGGTTCAACTCCGGCTGATTTTGTATTTGACCATTACTCATAGCGTTATCTCCGTAAAAAAATTTCCGCCGTGCTCCGGAGAAAATTCCGAAACACGGCGGAAATGAAAAACGGTCTGATTTCTATGCGTCGCCATCCAAACCCGCCTTCCTCCCGGCATTCCCCTCCCCTGCCGCACAGCACTCAGATACCATACCTGCCTTGCTGCCGCAGAGCCTCAGTCAAGATGACGCACCTTTTCTTCCAATCGACTTTCATTTCCTCCCGCCCGGAAAATTCCCCGCGGTCGGCAAACTGCCATCTGAATATATCATC
>CASECL010000245.1 GCA_949286445.1 uncultured bacterium
AAGCCCCAGAATAAAATGCCGTCCCACCCGGTGGCCGAAAAGCTCAGCTATTGTAGCGGCAAAAAAACCGCTGCCGCTCCATATTGCCAGCACGGTAAGTAAAATCAATGCGGTCGGCCACGACAGCACCCCGCCGGTATCCCATACCGACTGGAAAAATCCTTCTATTCGCGGAAGCAGATTTAAAACATAATTGACGGCGTTACCCATAAGAACTCCTCTTGCTGCAAAAAAACAATTTTGTTCATATGGAATATAGCACTTCAAGTGTGCTTTTTCGAGTGTTTTTTCAAAAAAAATCATGATTTTTGTCAGAGTGTAAAGCACAATACCTCCGGTATGACGGGAAAAAATTGGTTCTTTTCAATATAAAATGTTTGAAAAAAGCTCAAGTCAATGGTATATTAGAAATTTTAAATAACCCGAGGAATTATTATGAATACGTCAGATCAAGCTGTATATACCCGCGGCTCAATTCGCGGTACTATGTTCCGAACCGCCATTTCCATGCTCCCCGGCACACTGGCCATGTCCGGGTATAATTTTGCCGATACCTTCTTTGTCTCCAAACTTGGCAGTGAACCTCTGGCGGCAATGGGATTTACCATGCCGGTGGTATTTTTTATCAGCTGTATTTTCCGCGGTTTTGCCTCAGGCATTATGACTCCGGCGGCACAAATGCTTGGAGGAGGCAGAAAAAGTCTGGCTGCCAAATTTATAAGTTCAGGATTGTGCCTGGTGTTGATTGTATCAGTAGTGGTGGCAATTCTGGGTATATGCTGGGGAAATTATCTGGTTGCGCTGCTCGGGTCAAGGGGGAATACTCTGGCATTGTCAGAACAATATATGGATATGTGGTATTTCGGCTGTGCCACAGCATCGCTTTCTATGGCAGGCAATGACCTGCTGATTGCCTCCGGAAGCTCAAAAACCGCAAGTTTCATGATGATACTTGGCATGGCGGTAAATGTCATACTTGACCCCATATTGATTTTCGGCTGGGGTGGTGCTCCTGAGATGGGAATCAGTGGTGCAGCCCTGGCTACGGTATTATCACAACTGTTGGCCACTGTGGCCGTACTGGGGGTACTTTATTTCAAACACCACCTTATCGTATTTGAACGCATTCCATGGCGGCGGATGAAAGCGGCCTGGCAGAAAGTCATCGGGTATGCTATACCCTCTATACTCGGGATGATTGCCATCCCGGTGGGATTTTCCATCACCACCCGTATTACTGCCTCATTCGGGGTAGATGCAGTGGCTGGAGCCACCGCGTCGGGCCGGATGGATATTGTGGCTTTTGTGTTCCCCATGGCATTGGGAATGTCGCTTATGCCGATGGTGGCTCAGAATTACGGAGCGAGACTTTACAGCAGAATCCGGGAGTGTTTCCGTTTTTCGGTTGGATTTGCGTTCAGTTTTCTGCTGGCAATGGCGGTAATCTATGTCAGCTTTGCGTATCAGATTGCGCCGTGGTTCTCGGATGATGCAAATGTCAAACGTATTATGGTAATGAGTATGCATATCATACCGTGGGGATTCTGTATGCTGGAAATTCACCGGTATTGCGGATTTTTCTACACCGGCTGCGCCAGACCTTCGGTGGCGGCATACTTCAACTTGATGCGGATATTCATATTTATGGTGCCGCTTTCACTGCTGGCCGCCTATTTCGGCAGTCTGCGCGGACTGTTCTTTGCCAGAATGCTGTCAGACGTAATATCGGCAGCGGTGGCTCTGTTCTTTACTTTCCGGCTGATCCGGAGTCTGCCGCAAGATGGTGAAATTCCCCCGCCGGCAGATACTCAGTGGTGGCGCAAAAAATTCATCGCCCAGTGGCTGCCGCCGCGGTAGGGTATTCTTAAATTATCCCGGCAGTGGGGCAGGGGATTGGGAAAATTGCCGGAATGTTGCACCGTACCGTAAAGAAGTGTACCCCTCCAGCCGCAGCGGTGAAAAGTTGTGCCTGAACGTTTTATGGACTGCCGCTCCGGATATTTGCAGATATATTCAGAGGTGAATTTGTATTTTTCCTGAATATCAGATGACACTGGGGAACAGAAATTAAAAAGGAATGATTTTGTTCAAAAATCATTCCCTGATTTTAAGGATATTTCAATGCTGACATGCCATTGGAATATCTTTTTTTGTGGTTTTTCTGAGCTTTGTATGGGGCAGTGCACCGGCCGGGCCGGCAATGATTCAATTGTGATATTGCAATTTGCCGATTTCCCCCGGAAAACAACTCCGGTTATTTTTCAGCGGGGGTGGGTTTCAGAATTTTTTTCAGCGTTTCAGCCAGTGAAGAATTCTCTTTTTCTCCGGCGAAAAGGACGGCATTTTTACCGACCGCCCGGAGGGGGACATTTCTGGAGGAATGACCGTAGCCGCCCCATTTTACGCCATCGGGGTTACGCTCCACCGGATAATCACCATTAACCGGAGTGGCGATTTTTTTCAGACAGATGTCCCAGTCTTTTTTGTTTGCATCCAGAACAAGGCTTCCGGTTTCATGATCGGCAGTAAGAATGATTAATGTATCATCGGGATGCTTTTTCATAAAATCTTTTGCCACTGCCACCGCATCAGAGAGTTCAAGAGTTTCAAAGACCACATCGGAAAAGTTGTTGGCATGAGCCCCGCGGTCGATACTGCCGCTTTCAGTCATGATCAGAAAACCATCCGGATTGTTTTCCAGCAGTTCGATGGCTTTCTGCAGCATGAATGGAAGCGGCGGAGCTTTGCTGAAATCCCGTTTCCGGTAGTAATCCATGGGAAATTCTGCATACGCCGGAAGATTTGCCGGCGTGAGAGCAAAGAAATTATTCAAATCATCCTTTACCGTGGTGAAGCCTTTTGAATTTAAAAAATCTATATGGTTAAAAACAATATTGCCCAGTTTTTTCGGGGAAGAACCGAAAATAAGAGCGATCTTTCCATTCGGCAGCTGTTTTAAAATATCATTTACAAATATGCGTTTTTTTACATGGGCGTACATTGCCGCCGGAGTGGCGTCATTGAGTGCAACAGTAGAGATAACCCCCACCTTTTTCCCCGCCGCCGCGGCAAAATCGGCTATATTGGGTAAGGTATTGCCGTTTTCATCCACACCAATGGATGAATTTTCTGTCTTTTTGCCGCAGAAAAGCGCAGTGGCGGCAGCGGCAGAATCAGTGGTTTTCCCGCCGAAAGAGTTGGTTTTGAGCTGACCTTTTACCGGAAAATCTTCCCAGGCGGCGGGAATATTGCGGATATATCTGGAGGCCAGTTCACCGGTTTTCAGATGCTCCGGACCCATGCCGTCGCCGATAAAGACAAAAATGTATTTTTCCGCCGGCAGACAAAGCGGCAGAAGCAACAGAAAAAATAAAACAACAGCTCTCAATTTCATAAAAATTTACCCTTTATTTTTCTCCCTTTCCGCCGCGGCACTTTACCGGTACGCGGAGCAGCAGAAGAAGAGAAGATTATTTCAAAATACCGGCTTAATTTAACACTTTCCGTGGCAAAAGCAAGCATTTTTTATCCGCACCGTATTGTTTTTAACCAATAAATAACGGAAAAACGGTGATATTTTTACAATATCCGCCGCAGCCTCTCTGTTATTTGCGGGGGTAATAAGTTTCCACAGGCTGAATATATCGGCAGTCAGTTCTTAAAATATTGACATGCTGTTTTTTATTGTGCCGGAACGACGGGAATTTCGTAAAACAGCAGACGCCGTCTGGAAGCTGTACCGACTTCACCAGCTGAAATAAACCGCAGAACGTCAAAATTTTTCCCTTTCCTGGTGACCGCTGCTTTTTCAAATTTAATCGGGGCATTGGCGAAAGGATCCGGCGGCAGCGGCGTTTTCGGGGATAGTTCAGTCTGCATCAGATAACGCAGAACCCGGAAGAAAAAGACAACTTTATATTGAGCTTTTATTACAGCCAGCAGGGCTGGATAAGTCATTTGCAGAAGCGGGCCGGAGAATTTTATGTTGTCAATGTCAGCGGTTTTACGGGGGATTTCCGATCAAGCCGAAGTGCAACAGAGGCGCGACATACCGCTTTTCTTTTGCCTACTTTTCTTTTCTCGCGAAAAGAAAAGTATGGTGGGCGTAGTAGAACTCGAATCTACGACCTCCACGATGTCAACGTGGCGCTCTAACCAACTGAGCTATACGCCCCTCTTGCTTGCGTCTCCTTAATATAGCTCTTTTTTGGCTGTTGTCAAATATATTTTTGGTTTTTTTCTGGAAAATTTCCGTGGAAATGCTATATTACCAAATCATACACATTACAGAAGCGAGGTTTTTTTATGGGGATTTGGGATAGAAACTATATGAGACAGTCCGGCAGTTTTTTTCAAGGGGGAAAATCTGCATTGGACACTCTTTATTATTTAATCGGGATAAATGTGGCAGTTTTTCTGCTTTGCGTAATGTTTCCCGGATTGGAGGGCAGGCTTGCGCTTTCCGGCTACGGGCTGGAAACCGGGAAGTTTTATCAGCTGATTACAGCAATGTTTGATCATGCCGGGTTCATGCATTTGCTTTTCAATATGTGGGGGCTTTATATATTCGGTTTGATATTGGTGCATTATCTGTCGCCGGGAAAACTGCTGTGGCTTTATCTGATTTCCGGGTTGACCGGGAATGCGCTTTTTCTGACTTTCAACTGGTACGGGGCGGGATTGCTGGGGGCATCCGGGGCGGTATTCGGAGTGATGATGGCTTGTGCCATGCTTGAGCCGGACCGGAGATTTTACATAATATTTTTACCGGGCATACCGATAAAGATGTCCACGATGATAGTGTGCTATACGATACTTGAGCTGATGAGTGAATTCGGCGGTGCGGACGGGGTGGCGCATCTTGCCCATCTGGGGGGATTTGCCGGCGGTTATGTGTTTATGAAGATAACTTCATCAAGATTGATAAGGTGGGATATATTAAATTTCCTCTTTCCCGGCAATGGCGGTGCCCGTTTTTCTGATGGAGAGCCGCGGCGGGGGAAAATGCCGAAATGGAGCCGGCCTGATTTCGGCGGCGGTGCGGGATACCGTGATCCTGATGCTCCGGTGAGTCAGAAAGAACTTGATTTTCTTCTGGATAAAATAGCCAATGAAGGCATAAACAGCTTGACTGAGGCGGAAATGGCCAGATTGCGCCGAGCCAGGGAACAAATGCGTGGAAGGTAGAGAAATTGGACGTCAAGCTTTTTGATTATCAACTTCCAGAGGAACTGATTGCCCAGCATCCGGCAGACCGCCGGGATAACTCCAGAATGCTGGTTATGGAACGGGATAGCGGCAAATGTGTTATCCGTCCTTTTTCCGACATTGTGGAATATTTATCTGTCGGGGATCTTATGGTTTGCAATAATACCCGGGTGGTTCCCTGCCGTTTGTACGGGCGGAAAGAGGGGAGGGCAGACGGGGCGGAATTTGAAATTCTGCTGCTGGAGAAGCTGGATAATTGCAACCGTTCTCATCTGGCACTGTTGCGTCCGGGAAAACGTGCATTGCCGGGGGTGAAAATAGTACTGGTTGACAAAGAGGGGCGGCTTAATGGAGAAAATGAATATTTTGAGGTAGCTGCCCGCCGGGACGATGCTTTTGAATTGAATTACTGCGGAAGGGATTTTGACCGGATGCTGAAGAAGTATGGTCACATGCCGCTGCCGCCCTATATTAAACGCCGGGACGGCGATGAAGATGAACGTAATTATCAGACTGTTTTTGCGGCAAATCCAGGTGCGGTAGCCGCTCCGACGGCGGGACTGCATTTTTCCGGGGAGGTGTTGGAAGATCTTGCGGCAAAAGGGGTTGAGCGCAGGGAGGTGACGCTTCATGTCGGCATTGGCACTTTCCGTCCGGTGTCGGAAAAAGAGGTGGAGAAGCACAAGATGCATTCGGAGCGTTTTGTCCTTCCTCCGGAAACGGCTTCGGCGATCAACCGCACCCGTGAGGCGGGGAAAAAAGTTCTTGCCGTCGGCACCACCACAATAAGAACGCTGGAAAGCTGTGTGGATGCCGGCGGCCGTGTGCATGCAGGGCAGGGGCGTACGGAGATATTTCTTTATCCGCCTTACCGGATAAAATCAGTTGACATGCTGCTGACCAACTTTCATTTGCCGCAAAGCACGCTGCTTATGCTGGTATCCTGCTTTGCCGACCGGGAAAAAGTGCTGGCGGCTTACGAACTGGCCAAAAAAGAAAGAATGCGTTTTTTCAGTTACGGAGACTGCATGCTTTTGATTTGAACAATAAAGTTGAAAGAAAAATCTTTTGAACCTAATATTTATATTTCAGGAGAGAGAAAAATGAGTTTTGTGGAAAGAAGCCGGGAATTTTGTTACGTTGATCCGGAAAGCAATTTCACTCTGGATTATGCGGGGATGAAAGTGGAAAAGAGCGATTTTGCCGCGATGAGCGATAAATTCGCCGCCGCTGCCGTGGAGATGAAGAAAATTGAAGCCGGAGAAATCAAAAATATTGATGAAAAACGGAAAGTAACCCATTTTACTGACCGTATTGCTTATGCCGGAAGCCCGTTCTTTGCCGAAGTTGAAGCATTTGCCGAAAAAGTACGTTCCGGAGAAATAAAGGGATCAACCGGAAAGAAATTTGACGCGGTGGTTGTAAACGGTATCGGAGGCTCCGCACTGGGGCCGCAGCTGATGCAGTTTGCGATCAATGGTCCTTATTGGAATGAACTTTCCGATGAGCAACGCCGCGGCTATTTGAAAATTTATTTTCTCGATAATACTGATTCGGCTGAACTGGTTGATTTGCTGAATGTTATGGATATGGAGAGTACCCTGCATCTGGTGGTTTCCAAATCCGGCGGCACCCAGGAAACCAAGAACAACATGATCGTAATGAATGATCTTTACCGTGCCGCCGGGCTGGATTTTGCCCGTCACGCCGCCGCGGTAACCATGAAAGGCAGTGAACTGGATAAATTTGCCCGTTCCAGCAATTTTCTTGCAGTCTTTGAAATGGCCGAGTCTATCGGCGGACGTACCAGTGAAACCAGTATTGTCGGACATGTGCCTGCCGCGCTGACCGGAGTTGATTTTGCCGCTTTCCTCAAGGGGGCCTGCCACATGGATGAACTCACCCGAAGTGAGAATTACTGCGAAAACCCGGCCATGCTGCTTTCCGCCCTGTGGTATATCGCCGGCAAGGGCAAAGGCGACCGGAATATGGTGATTGTGCCGTACAGCGACCGTCTGGTGCTGCTGAGCCGTTATCTGCAGCAGCTGGTGATGGAAAGTCTGGGAAAAGAATTGGACCGGAATGGAAATGTGGTGCATCAGGGATTGAATGTTTTCGGCAACAAGGGCGGTACCGATGCCCATGCATTCATCCAGCAGCTCAATGATGGCCGGGATGACCTTTTCGTCACCTTTATTGAAATACTCAAGGATGCCGGCCGTTATCCGGTTACCGATGGTTTTGTTATCGGAGATTATCTCCATGGCTTCCGGGTGGGGCTCAGCGATGCGCTGCGCGGCAAAGGCCGTCAGGTGATCAATATTCAGCTGGAAAAACTCGGCGTTTATGAGCTGGGTATGATTATCGCACTTTACGAGCGGGCGGTGGCTTTGTACGCAGAATATATCAATATCAATGCCTTCCATCAGCCCGGAGTTCAGGCTTACAAACTGGCAGCCAAATCCATACTCAAAACTCAGAGTGAATTCATGGCGGCGGCGGAAAAAATCTCCGGTTTCGAGGGCGATGCGGCGGAAATCGCGGCCAAAGCCGGAATGCCGGATAAAGTGCTTGAAATTGCCGGACTTCTGGACAAAGCGGCGGCAAACTGCGATTGCGTGCAGCGCTGCTATGATGAGAAAAAAGGCGGATTTGTTTACCGGATAAAGTAAAGGTGAATTTCCGCAGCGGCCGGGGGAAAACGGGGGAAATAAACATTTTCCCATCCCCGGCAATATTTGTGGTGAATTGTCTGCTCTGCATAGAGAGCCGGTATTGTTGAGAGGGGATAATGCCGGGTGTTCCGCAGTTCAGAGCGGGGTGGAACGGGGATTTGCAGTCCGGCGAATTGGTGCGCAGGATGGGACTTGAACCCACACACTGAAAAGTACCAGATCCTAAGTCTGGCGCGTCTGCCAATTCCGCCACCTGCGCAAAACAGTTAAAGGAGACTGTTTTCCTTTAAGATACTCCAAAAGTTGAGTTTTTTCAATCTCCGGAAACGGCTAAAACCGGAAAAACTGGGTTATTGCAGAGAAATGATTGACGTGGAAGCGGAAAACCATAGACAGGTTGAACGGGCTTTTCTGATCGGCGCGTATTTGCCGGACGAAGACCGCAACGTGGCTCTGGAACACCTGGATGAACTGGCCGAACTGGTTAAAAGCTGTGGTATAGAGCCGG
>CASECL010000246.1 GCA_949286445.1 uncultured bacterium
ATCATGACCTTCGGCAAAGCATCCAGCTTTTCCTTTTCCAGCGAAGTGGTAACCTCAACACCGATCTTTTCCGGATCAAGAGAGCGGCTGCGGCTGTTGAAATAACGAACCACAGTCATGAAATCAGCATCATCAAATTCAACATTTTCAAAGATAATCCGCTTCATCCGCTCATTCACGGTATCATCCACGGGGGACTTTACTTCAGTGGCAACCGGACCGGCAACTTCAGTCTTTTCTAAGAACACCGGATTCACCCAGCGGAACTGATTGTCAACATACTGAATGCCGACATCCGCATGGCGACGGGCATTGCCGACATTTATCAGCTTCTGATAAACGCGATCCAGCATATTGGCAGCCTCAAGATTGAACGGGTCAATAATATATATCTTTTCCAAACTGTTTCTGGCTCTGTCATAACGGCCGGCAGCATAATATTTGCGGGCTTCACGGAAAAGTTTTTTGATCTCAAGATCTTTATCAGCAGCCTGAGGATCCGCAGCTGCCAGACTGCTCTCCTTCACATAGTTCTGCCCTTGCTTTTCCTTGCGGCACGCTGCTACAAAAGCCTCTACCTCAGAAGCACGCTCCGGGTTCTTTGAAGCAGCCTGACCAGCCAAAGCCATCGCTTCATCATAGCGGCCGTTTGACGCTTCCTTGCGAGCGCGGGACATCAAGGCGGCAGACCAGGCCAGATTGAACTGCGCCTGCTCTTCATTCAACTTGCTTCTTCTGGTCTCCACTGCGCTACCGGTTAATGACTTGTCGGATAAGATACCGGCGGCCGCTTCAAAAGACGCATTCGCCGCATCAAAATCCCCTTTTCCCCAAGCGTTGTGCGCTTTCTGAAGTTCAGCATCAGCGGCAACATAAATTTTGCGCCTCTGATCGATCAGACTCTGCTCCAGAGTCATTTTCTTCGGGTCTGACGCCGGTTTGACGTCGGCCGCTTTTTCCGCGGCGCAAACGCCGGCAGAAAACGCCAGCCCCAAAACGCACAGGCTTCGGGATACTCTTCTCATCTTGGCAATTCCCATGATTTGTCTGCTTTCTTTATATGTTAATTCAAGTTATGTTGACAAATTATACCGCTTTATCTCTCAATCGGCTCAGCAAAAATACGCTGCTTGACCGGAATGAAACCTTCCATGGTAATCGGCTTGGAACAATCCAGCTCTCCGGAAGACTCTGTAACATAGACCTCCTTGGCTCTCGGATCAATCCGTTTGATAACATAAGTTTCAGTACCTTTCCGGGACCGCAGCCCCACCGTCGAACCTTCATCCACCGTTACAACGTAACCGCTCCCGGTATCCAGCAGTACTGCCTTGACCGCCGGTGAATAAACTTTCTTGCCTACCTGCATCGTGACATATTCAGAAACACCGTCCTTGCTGTATTTCAAAGTCACCACCGATTCATCAACATCAATCTCGCTGCCATCAGCCGGCTTCTTCACCTTGGACTGCTTAAGTTCAATCTTGTCTATATCATAATTCTTATTGCCGATTTTTACCAGTTCTCCTTTGCGAACCAGACGGCTGCGGTAAACCTTATTGGATCTGAGATCATTAATCTGCAAATCCCACTCCCGGTCATCTTTGCTGCCATTAGTGTTAACCTTCATCAACATGAGCGGAAGCTCCACCTTGCCTATGTCTCGCAGAACAAAACGATGGTAAAGCGGAGGAGCACCAGTACTCCCATCCGGAGCAAACTCATTCTTCACCATGTAAATATTGGAGAATCCGTCTCCGGACATATCCTGAAGCGCATCTTTCGGATCATCCGGATTTAAACCGTATTTGCGCTCAATGTCGTTGGGTATGCCATCTCCGTCAATATCATCCTGACGCCTGCGATAATTGGCTAATTCCGCCGCAGGATCAAATTTGTTCTTCGGTTTACGCAGTTTGGTGTGACACAGCGGACACGCCTTTTCATTTTCCATGATACTCAGCGGTATAAGCTTGCTGCATTTACCGCATCGCGCTACCGGAAACATAAGTAACAAATCACTGAATGAGCCATTCGCATCTTCACGACGCTGAACTGACGGCATCCATACATTTCCATCATGAATAATTTTATTCTCATCAAATTCCGGTGATTTCTGTTCAGCAACTGCATAATCAGGCTGCTTGCGCGGAATATTCATGTCTGCCTCCGTAATATCACGCGACGAATCCACCGCATGCAGCAGGTAGAGCATACTGCAGATAAAAAGCAACAGCAGAATGGCTAAAATTATCTTTTCGTAATGACGTTTGAAGAAATCCAAAATATCACCTCATTCGCTGACTAATTTAAATCCCGCCCGGTACGCTCAATGTATTCTACATCAAACACCGCCCGGAACATATCACTACCACCAAACAAAACCTGTCCGTAAGTGGAACGCTCAAAGTACGGTAATTTCTTCTCCCGCTCTTCACGCGCTCTCAATTCGGCCAGCCAACGCTGCTGTTCTTCCTCCGCACTCAATTGACGCGGCTCTTCAACCGGAACTTCCCGACGAATAGCACCACCCCGGCGACGACCCCCTCGACGCCCATTCGGCACCTCTTCGGCCTGGGGAGACGCCTGCTTGACCCCGGGATTAAGCGACCCGAAGCTCTTGAGCAACGAAAGCCCGCTGCCATCATCGGCAAATATTTCCCCGGCTTTGTCATTGTCCGAATAGAGAAATACGCTCTGAACCACATAAAACCGGTTGCGATCTACACTCTGGTTGAGCAACATGTACAGCTTTCGGATACTCTCCATCGAACCAATAACTTCAAATGTATAGTGATAACAACGGTAATCTCCATCTTCCCGCGGCTGCAATTGGCGCTTGGTAAATTTCTCCAGAACCTTTACTCCTGACTCCGAAATCGACTTGCAAATGTCCCCAATAATATCAAAGTGCCTTACCACCACAGGAATATCCGCACTGCGGGGCTCCTCTGTACCCGGAAATCCGTAGTCCACTATACCAAGCTCAATATTTGCTTTCTTGAAAATAGTATCAATATAACCGCGCATTTCACTCATATACTCCTGACAGAGAGAAACCTGACCGGACATCTCTCTTCTCAGCCCAAGCGCGTCAAACAATATTTCTTCCCCGTTCTTCGGCTGTATCTTCTCTATTGTGCAGGCGGCGGCGGCACGATTGAATGCCTGCTGAGCTTTATTCCAGTTATCAGCCCAGCGAGGTTCACGCTTCACCGTCGTCTTGAACTCATAACGCCCGGCTACGGTATCTCTGCCATGCTGAGAATCCCAAAGCTCACGGAACCGCTTGGTAAATTCTTCCTCTGTTACACCCAGTGTCTTGTAAAACTCCGCCAGAGGCTTTTCAAATACATTGCCAAAACGATTGAACAATTTCTTGCTTTCAGCTTCATAAAACTTCTTGTCCTGTTCAATCAGTTCTACATTGCCCCGAACCGGAGCCGGACGCTGCTGTATCAATTGAGCAATCTTATCACGGTAATTCTCCGCCTGTCGTTTGGCTTTGAGCATATCAAAGTGCCCAATGACCACCAGCACCAGCAAAACCAGCGCGATTACGCCGGCCAGCGAGAGCATAATCAGCATTCCAATATTATTTCTGACAAATCGTTTCATCACCGCACCATTATTTCTTGATGGAATCTTTTAACTTCAACCGGATAACAAAACTGGTGAGATTATTCCGGCCACGCCCGGGAATAAAATATTTCTCCTCAATCACAAAATCAGAATCCCCATTGCCAAAGAACGGAGAATCCTGAAGATTGGCACGAAATTCCCTCTCCAGCAGATCACGAGTAAGTATCAAAGAATATCCCTTGAGACGCAATTCCTTTATCTCCTGGATTTTTTCCGCCTCAACAGGAACAAATACCGCCGCCTCTTCTTTGGGTTCCGAATCACTTGACGGAGCATCAAAAAGGCCACCGCTGTAATCGTCAGAATTGTCCTGATTTATCTCAACCTGATCCCCAAGACCCTCCAGCGCAACCAGAAACATCGTATCCGGCATGCGTTTCTGCAAATCTTCCATAACCCGCGCCCAGTGATTGCGGGATGTGAATTTGCTTCTCGCTGTGTCATACGCTTCTTTTATACCATTGAGCTCGGAATTTTCACGCCGGACATTCTCAGACATTCTCTCCGTCGCAACAACCTCTTTCTCCACGCCGGCAACCAATTTCTCATTATACTCCCGAAGCTTGTAGGCCCCCACCAGAAATACACTCAGACACACTATCGCTGAAATCGCTCCCGCATAGAAATAGGGCGCTTTCTTACGCAGCAATTCCTGTTTGCGCAAAAAATCCGGCAGCAATATGATATCCACCGGACAACGGGCAACATCATGCAATGTCATACCAATCAGTTCCGGGAACATCGGAGCCACATCAAGCAATTTTTCCTTGTCTATCGATGAACTCAGACTTATAAGAGGAAACGCACTGAAATAATCTACCGGTATATGCAGCTTTTCTTTGAAAAACTCAACCACGTACTGAAGCATAGATCCGCCGCCGGAAAGCAACAGACGCTGCGGAAAATTTCCACCATGCTGCGAACGCCATACATTCAAAGAACGGGATACCTCACCATGCAGACGGGTCATCACGTTGCGCGCTATTTTGGATATAGTAGCTGCCAGCTCTGATTCAGGCTCTTCATAAGCTCCACCGAGTGCTACCGAACCATGACGGCGTTTGAGATCTTCCGCTTCCGCCATACTAACGGAAAAATCCCTCGCAATCTGCTGCGTTATCATATCTCCGCCAATCGGTATCGTTCGCACAAAAATACGACCGCCGTCTGAAACTACCAAACTTGACGAACGACCGCCAATATTAAGCAGAAGTGTCGGACGATCATCCGTCTGAACCGCCCGGGATGCATTGAACAGTGCTATCGGAGCTACTTCAACTGACAAAATCTTCTGCCCGCAGGAAATAACTACATCACAATAGGCAGAAAGCTGATCACTCTTGACCGCTACAATCAAAGTCTCATACTCTTCTGTCTCTGTCTCAATCCGGGTGGGTTCCTCTCCGGGGGCCCCCTCGATAACCTCCTCCCCCTTGACAATACGCTTGATCTCCTGGTGAGCCCAGACTACCTCATCCATAGCGTAAGGTATCGACTGACGGGCTTCAAATTCCACCACCTTCTGCACTCCGGCTCCTCCGGATACCGGAGGCAACTTGCTCAAGCGGGCAAAAGACGCCTGACCGGATATCGAAATCCGCACTTTGCGGGCAGAAAATTTGTTCTCCACCAGAAGTTGGCGATACTTCTCCGCAAATGAATTCAGCGTACCGCCACTCTCATCTTCCTCAAGCCCGGCAAACGCAAACTTTTCGAGGATTATCTCCCCTGCCGGAGTAAACACAAACTCGGCCAATTTAAGCGTGTCGCTGCCGACATCGACCATTAATACCCTGTTTTCTTTTGACATCAGGTTTTCCGCCTCTGTTGTTTTATTCCTTGATCAAATCATAATAATCGTAATTTATATTATTCCACGGCGTCTTGTTCCGTGCAAAAACTCCACCCGTGACACGAATGAGATTTTTGATGTTGGGATTCTTGGCCATGGTAAACAACGCCTGTTCCTTCTTGCTCACATTCGAGGAGTAACCCTCCCCAAGCAAGCTATCTCCGGAATAAAAACTGGCTTTTACCAGAAAACCGGAGCTATTCACCGTAGATCCAGGCATATAAAACCGATCCACCAGCTGCGGAGGCACCGCCATCAGAGCCTGATGCGTCTTGCCATCCATCGGGATCGTCCAAAACTTCGTCTCGCCACTGAAAATAACTTTCTGACGCTCTCCGTTATGCATAGTGTCCGTCATCGTCTGCATCTCCAGGCGCACATCATCAAGCCACAAAGTTCCGCGTGACGGGGTCCGGGGCGTAAAAGTAACAACAAAAACAACCCACCGCTGACGTGAACTGTTCACCTGCTGATTATTTCCATAATTATTCACCGAAAATATCGGTGTCGTACAAATCTGCGTCTTGATTGACACATTGGTGAACGGCAAATTCTTCTCCGGCTCAGCACTGAACAACAATCCGAGGCCGAAAAACGACATCAACACCGCAATCCAAATTTTCCGCTTCACGTCGCTATTCTCCTGTCTTTTTGAAAACTCGAAACATCACACCGTACCGCATCCACCACGGTTACCCCGAGAACCGGATCTGACTATTAACGCCAGAACCATAAAACACAAATCACATCATTTTCCCATCTGCCGCCTGTACCTATCAAAAATACCTGGCAAAACAGACAAAAACTCCCCGGAAAAGTGATCCTTAATTCACTTTTCCGCCGGAGCACTCTTCCCTAAATCAACATCGCCATCCAGTTTCGGAGCAACCGGAGCCTGCGGTGCTTTAACTGCATCCAATGACGCAGCGGCATCTCCAGCCACCGCCGCCACTGAAGATTCAGCTTTTTCCACTGTCTCCAAGGCCCTTTCAACTCCTCTGTCTCTCTGTGCAGCACTCGCACCACGGCCAATCACCGTCGCCAACACCAGCACCAACAGAAAAAACAGCGATGTCATCACCACTGTAGCCTTAGTCAAATGACTGCCAGCCTGGGCTCCAAAAACCGATTCACCTACACTGCCGAAGGCAGCACCGGTCCCACCGTTCTTGGATGGCTGTATCAGCACCAGACAGATCAGCAACAGTGCTATAAACACCACCGCAACATATAAAAAAACGGTCAAAACAGACAACATTTCAATTTTTCCCTGTCAACTTTTCAGGTTCCTCCATGGGAACACATCTATTATATAGCTCCATTTCCTACAATTGTCAAATAAAAAAGCCTTCAATAATCAAATAATTTTGAAAATTATGCTTTTTTCAGCACCCTGAGCCACTGACGGCGTTCTTTACCAATTCAGCAAAACTGTCCGCTTTCAAAGCAGTTCCGCCAATCAATCCTCCGTCAATATCAGGACAAGCCAGCAACTCAGCAGCATTGCCGGGCTTCATGCTGCCGCCATACTGAATGCGGATTTTCCCGGCTACTTCATCACCGAACATCGCCCGGACCTTTCCACGAATATGACGATGTGTTTCTTCCGCCATTTCAGGAGTGGCAGTTTTGCCGGTCCCAATCGCCCACACCGGCTCATAAGCCAGAATGATATTCTCCATATCCGCAGCCGTAAAGCCGCCAAGTCCGCCCTCCAGCTGACGATCCAGCACCTCGGCAGTACGATTGCTTTCACGCTCTTCAAGGGTTTCACCAATGCACATCATAACCTTGAATCCGCCAGCCAGCGCAGCCGCAGTGCGGAGATGGACAGTGTGATCAGTTTCACCAAAATACTGACGCCGTTCACTGTGCCCGGTAATAACATACTCCACCCCAAGCTCCTTAAGCATGCTTACTGAAATTTCCCCGGTGTAGGCACCTGAAGCCTCCCAGTGAACATTCTGCGCCCCAACCTTTATATTACTGCCCTTCGCAGCTTTTACCGCAGCAGCAATGGCAGTAAACGGCGGGCAAACCACAATCTCCGCCTTGCAGGGACAAACGTCAGACACCAGCCCGACCAATTCCTTTACCAGAGCTTCCGCCTCAGCTGCGGTCTTGTTCATCTTCCAGTTTCCGGCAACAACAATCTTTCTTGACATGCTTCTCTCCTGATGATTTCTAAAATAATTTCTAAAACAATACTGCCTGTATTATTACTTTTCAAGTCTAATTATAGCTTTTTTAAGGCTTTTTTGCACCAAAATCCCGTTTTCTGACTATTTCCACCCCGATATCCGCCCCAAACGCAGATGCCATCGGTTTATGTATCGCCAGCCTGACTTCCAACACCGGTTCATATTCCAAAGCCGTGTCCGCAAGCCGCTCCGCCAGACTTTCCAACAGCAATGAGCTATTATCCTCAGCAAGTTTTACCAGCCTCTGTTCCAGCTCGGCATAATTAACTGACTTTTCCAGATCATCACTCCTGCCGGCAGCCGACAAATCCAGCAGTAATTCCATATCCAGCCGCAGCGGCTGGGAAATTTTCCTCTCCTCCGGGCGGGTGCCTATCACACTTTCCACCCGGAGATCATGTATGAATATCTTATCCAATGTCATAAAACTTCCTTTTCCCTTACTGGAAAAGCTCAAGTATTGATTTCTCACTGCCGAATACCGTCAGCTGATCTCCCTTTACCAGCCGGGTATCTGGATTCCAGATGCTCTCCGGTGTCCCCCCAGGCTTGCGGATAAGCAACACTGTTATATTATAGCGGTTGCGCAAATCGAGTTCCCGCAGGCTTTTACCGTCCATCTCCTCCGGCACAAACACCTCAGCAATAGCCGAACCTTTGAAATCAAACATATCAGTAATGTTGTCCATCGTCAGACGGCGGGATAACCGTTCAGCCACATCGTAATCCGGCTGAATTATCTCATCCGCTCCCAGACGGGACAATATCCGCCCCTGCACATCACTGGAGGCCTTGGCGTAAACTTTTTTTGCCCCCTCCTGTTTCAGATAGGTAAGCGCAAGGACCTGATCCTCAAAATGAGAACTCATCCCTAAAATTACCGCATCAAATTTTTTTACATTCAGTTCCTTGATAACTTCCAGAGAACTGGCATCCGCGATAATGCATTCGGTAATGGTGTCTTTCAACTCCTCCACCCTTACCCGGTCAGAGTCAACCGCCACCACATTGCTGCCCGCGGCGTGAAGTTCCCGGGCCAGCTTGGAGCCAAACGCACCAAGTCCAAACACCGCGTAATTGCTCTCCTTCATTCTGATACCTCTGATATTTTTTATCTGTTCAACTCTTCCATCCGCCGGCACTACGGATTTATCCCAGAACCACCCGTTCTTCCGGATATTCCAGCTTGCTGTTTTTCTCCCGCCCCATCAGAAACAGCAGCAGGGTAAACGGCCCGACCCGGCCGATAAACATATAAAGTGAAATCAGCAGTTTTCCTGCCAATGTCAATTTCCCGGTGGTTCCCAGACTCAACCCCACCGTACCGAACGCGGAAATAACCTCAAATCCAGATTGGTGAAATGTTTCATCCGGCATCACGGACACAAAAAGAAACAGCCCGACACCCACCATAATCAAGTAGATAACCACCACCACAAACGCACGCAATACCAGCGTATTCGGCACCTTGCGGTAAAACAACAGGGTAAAACGGTTCCCCTTGATAACACTCACCATTGCCGCCACCGCCAGGCCTACCGCAGTAACCTTCATCCCTCCCCCCGTAGATCCCGGAGCCGCGCCGATCAGCATCAGAATTTCAAGCACGATTATTGAATTTGGCGACAGCAAATTCAAATTAACTGAGTTAAAACCGGCTGTTCTCGCCGTTACCGACTGAAAAAAAGCATCTCCCCACGGCAGTAATTCCGAGTCAAAGAGTTTCAGCAACAGTGTTCCTCCCGCCAGCAGCAGCACCGTCATCAGAACAACCAGTTTACTGTTGACACTCAAACGGCGTTCCGGGTATCTGGCTTTCATTGCAATATCGTAAACCACATAAAAACCGATGCCTCCCAGAATAATCATTACCGCCACCGCTATCTTGATATAAAGATTGGCGGAAATCAAACTGTCATCCATCGGACTTATCCCCGCATTGCAGAACGCTGAAACCGAGTGAAACACCGAATAATACACCGCCCGGAACCATGGCATATCCATCATCAGAAATCCCGGCAGCATCACCAGCATTCCCGCAATCTCGCTGAAAAGCGTGTAACGCAATACTGTTTTCAGCAAACCCTCCGTACCGCTCAGGGGAGAGTCATTCAAGTTTGACATCATCAGCGTGCTGGACACACTCATTTCCCTCCCCAGCAGCAGAAGAATTGAAGAGGACAAAGACATCACCCCCAGCCCGCCCAGCTGAATCAGCGCAAGAATGATCAACTGTCCCGCTCCGGAAAAATGCGATGTGGACACCGTGCTTAATCCGGTTACACACACCGCGCTGGTGGCGGTAAAAAGCGAATCAGCCCAGCTGATTGATTTTCCCGGATCCATCATCCAGGGCAGCTTCAACAGCAGAGTCCCGCCGCCGATCAACAGCAGAAACGAGACAATGAAATACAACTGACTGCGTTTTATAAAATTGCCATGCATTTTTGTCCGCTCCGGTAACGTTTTACCACCCTTCGGTCACCTGATTGACAATATTCACCGCGGCATCATAAGCCGCCTGGCGAACCCCCTGCAACTGATTGGTAGTCATATCTGCCTGAACCTGAAAATTGGAAACTCCCTGCGCACTGCCCTTGAGTATCGGCGCACTGCGCCCCGGCATTACCACAGAGTACTCGATATTGATCGTCGCCTGCCATTCCCGGGGAATGAAGACATTGTCATCATTATCATTGGATATGCTGGTAACTTCAGCAAATGCCACGCTGGTAACCCGGGCATAAATTATACTGTCTGCTTCATCCATATCCACCAGACGGAGCGAACCATTAACCATGAAACGTTCACATAAAGCCCCCCGCACCTGAGCGGCAGCATTGTAGGAAACCGTGTCATTGACCACTTGCCCCACTGCAATAGTCTTGATCTGCGGGTGCATCATTGACCCGACATGGTAGCAGGATGAACAAAATAAGGTTATCGCCGCCGCGGCAAAAATAATTGCTGTTTTCATTTATTCACCTTGTCAACGCGAATCGCGCCGCCTTTCAGATCATAGATGGGAAGAAGATATTTTCCATTGCTGTTTTCCGGAACAATCAGCAGTTTCCGGGGTTCGGGAGGTATGGAATAAACCTGATATTCATGCTCCCGTTTTTCCACCGCCGGAACAGTCCGGGCCGGAAGATAGGTCTTGTCTATCTCGGTTAAAAGTTCCTCTGACCTGGCGGCAGATGTGGAATCCGGATAATCCTGCAAAACCTCCGCCAGGTAACGGCCTGCCGCATCCGGCCGTCCGATACGGCGGTAATATTGAGCGGTATCCAGCAGACGCTTAGCCTGGACATCCTTCAATTTTAATTCCATCTTATGCACCCAGGTCAATTCCGGAGAATCCGGATATTTTGTCCGGAACTCCCTGAACTGAGCCATCGCCTCCCGGGCAAATTCACCGTCGCCGTCACCACGGAGAGCTTTGTTGTAATATATTTCCCCCAGCATCAGATAGGAATATTTATGTTCCCGGCTGTCCGGATAATCCGACTGCAGTTTTTTCATCTGTACTACTGCCTCATCCCCTTTGTTTTCGTCCAGCAGCCGCAGGGCAAGACGCAGTCTCGCATTGGAAGCGCGGGGTGAAAACGGTGCCAGCTCTATTGCACGGGTGTAAACTTCAATCGTCCGGTCCGGCTCTGTCATCCAGGGTATGAAACGCAACGCCCAGAAAGAGGGTTCCCTTTTCCCGCCGTAAAACTCGTCCCCAATGCAGTAAATCCGGTCAATCAGCGCGGCACTGTCCACGCTGGCACTGTGCCGGGTCAGAAGAGTATTCAACGCTTCATATTCACGGTAAATCAATTCACACCGCCGGAAATTCTCTGCCGCTTTAAGCAGGGAATTGGCTTTTAATGTCTGATTTTCCGCCTCAAATTCAGCCTTCAAATACTCCTTGGCCGCGCTGTAATAGGACTTATCCGCCTCATCTGCCGCGGCTTCTTTTATTCTCTCATTGGCCTCGGCATCTCCGGCAGCAGCGGAAAAAACCACCGACAATCCCAAAAACACCGATATCCCAATTTTTTTTATCCGGCAGGTCAATTTTCCTTCTCCTAAAAATTTACCATCGCTGAATCAATTTGCATTCCAATTCCAAGCTGAAATACGACCCATTTTCAGAGCTCTTTCAGCACCGCTACTTCATCGCAGCATTCCCGCTTCGGGCAATTCACGCAGTCGCTCCAGATTTTCTCCGGAAAAAGCGACTTGTCAACCGTCTTGAACCCCAGGCGGGTAAAAAAATCCGGCCGTACCGTAAGCGCAAAAAGCCGGGTTCCGAGTTTCTCCTCCTTGAGTCTCTTCTCCAGAAAAGACACCAGTTTCCGCCCCACCCCTTTCCGGTGACAGCTTTCATCCACTGCCAGTGAACGTACTTCGTAAAGACCTCCTCCAAAATCTCTCGCCGCAGCGCACCCCGCCAGCTTTGCTTCACCTTCTGACATATCTGCACTGCCCCCCGCAACGTCAGAAACAGAACACGGCAATACCGCTACGCAGAAATTGCCAAGATACTTTTTTATATCTTCCGCATCCCTGGGCAGCATAACTCCGCGGCCGGCAAAAAAATTCACCAGCCGGACAATTTCCGGAATGTCATTTTCTGTTGCCCGGCGAACCAGCAGGTTTTTCACTCTCCGCTACGCTCCTCTGCAAATTCACCCATCTTGCGGAATTTTTCGTAACGCTGTTCACGAAGTTTTCTGCCTGACCACTTGCACAGCTCAGACAACTGGCAGGAAAGTTCCTCTCCCAGATTGGCCGCCGCCGCCGCAAAATCCCGCTGTGCCCCGCCGAACGGCTCCGGCACCACCGCATCGGCAATGCCAAGCTCCAGAAGTTTTGCTGAAGTAAGCTGGAGCGCATCCGCTGCCTGAGGAGCAAACTTGCGATCCTTCCACAATATCGCCGCACAACCCTCCGGGGTTATCACAGAGTAATAAGCATTTTCCATAATCAGAATACGGTTGCCGACACCAATTCCGATCGCTCCGCCGGAACCGCCTTCACCGATTACTACTGAAATCACCGGCACACTCAGAGAAAACATATCCCGTAAATTTGACGCAATCGCTTCGGCAATATGTCTTTCTTCTGAAGCCACGCCGGGAAATGCTCCCGGGGTGTCAATAAAAGTTATAATCGGCACCTTTACTTTATCAGCCAGATGCATCAAACGCATTGCCTTGCGATATCCTTCCGGATTCGGCCAGCCGAAGTTACGGTAAACATTTGACCGCATATCGCGGCCCTTTTGCGTGCCGATTATCATGATTTTACGGTCATGGAAACGGGCAAAACCTCCGACTACCGCCTTGTCATCACTGAAACGGCGGTCACCGTGAAGCTCAATAAAATCCTTGAACAGCAATTCAATATACTCCAGAGTATAAGGCCGCTCCGGATGGCGGGCCAGTTGAACCTGCTGCCAGGGGGAAAGATTGGAATATATCTCCCGTTCTTTAGCTTCAATTTCTCCCATCATGGCAAGCACGGCAGAACTTTTGATATTATTTCCCACGCAGTGATCAATCATATCCTGCAATTTCTTCCGCAATTCCACCAGCGGTTTTTCAAATTCCAGATAAAACTCAGGCATAAAAAGCTCCTTGTCACTTTTCAATCAGGATTTCGCTGTTTATCGGCAGAAGCATATAAAGCTCTTCCACCTCAGCGTTTTTCATTCTTATACAGCCGTGGGACAACGATTTGCCCACAGTGCTTTCGTCCCGGGAGCCGTGTATTCCGTACCCGGTCGGACGATTTTCCGCATTATTGAGTGCTATGTAGCGGGTGCCCAGCTGATTTTCCTCGCTGTCCGGGGAAACTTCCCGGCCGTCACCGGGATACCAGACCGGGGTTTTAAGCTTTTCACCCACCGTAAATTTCCCCAGCGGGGTACGCCCCTGTCTGCCCACACCGATTTCATATATTTTGAAGAGCTTCCCATCCCGGTAGAGTTTCAAAATCCGGGCCTCTTTGGATATGCGCACCGAGAACACCCCGGGAACGTATTTAAGACGCTGTCCCCATTTAATCAGATTGGCATTTTTGATATTGTTTAAATAAATCAGACTGTCGGCGGTTACTTTAAGTTTACGGGAAATACGGGACAAATTGTCGCCGCCGCCGACCTGGTAATAAGAATAAAAATCCCTGCCGCCGGAAACATAATTTTTCATGGAAAGTTTGCCCAGGGCTTCTCCGGCAAAAATGTAATCTTCTGAATTTTCCACCGCCTCTGCAACCAGACGGCGGAGCTCGTTTTCATCTTCTTTTTCCAGTGCGGAGGTTACTTTGGTGCGGAAATCCTCCGCCGCTTCTCCGGTCAATCCGGCCGGGCGTTTCAAAGGAGTTTCCTTAAAATCACCGATCCAGGGTTTGCCTTTTTCCGGCTCTTCGGTGGGAACATCCTCATTTTCTGCCGGTCCGGCTTCGACCTTCAAGGGTTCTTCACTTTTTCCTTTTTCTTCTTCCACCTCAACCGACTGCTCATCTCCGGATACTGCCGCGCCGCTTCCGGAGGCATTTCCATTTAACAGATCCGTTTCCGCTCCGCCAACGGGATTTATCTCCTCCACCGGAGGAACATTTGACACTTCACCGGCAGGAGCAGACGTTCCGGCCGGATTTTCATTTCCTCCGGTCTCACGGCCGCTTCTCACCAGCAGGAAAATCACCCCCGCGGTAACCAGTACCACCGCCAGGAATATCCAGAATATCCGGGCTGAAGAAGATTTTCTGGACTCGCCGTCGAATTCGTAATGCATTTCCGCCTGCTGTCACTCCACGGTTAAAAGTTTAATATTCAAACACAAACTTAATATACACCGTCATCGGTGATTTTTCAAATCCGGTGATATTTTCCACCGCGGATTATTGACATTGCCCGGTAGAGCTGTTCCAGCAGCAGCAGCCGGGCCAGCTCGTGGGTGAAAGTAAGCGGCGAAAGCGACCAGAGCAAATCCCCCCTGCCCCGGATTTCCGGATCCAGTCCGTCCGGACCGCCGATAACAAAAACCACCCGGCGGTCGGCACGTCCGAGGTAACCGGCAAACTCCAGTGAATTCATCAGTTTTCCCTCTTCGCTCATGATGACCACCAGAGAATTACGTTCTTTTTCCAGGGCGCGGAGAATTTCTTTTTTCTCTTTTTCCCTGCCGCCGTCAGGAAGTTCCACCACTTCCACCTGGGCATAAGGACTGAGCCATTTGACAAACTCGGAACATTTGGCGTCAAAGGCTCTCTCCTTGAGTTTACCCACCGCTATTATTTTGAACTGCATATTTTTACGGCATTATGACCTCCGCATCCGGACGGTCAGGCCATCCGGAGCGCCTGATCAAAGTCTTCTATAATGTCATCAATGTTTTCAATGCCCACCGAAACCCGCACCAGATCCGGAGGCACTCCTGCCGCCACCAGTTCCTCTTCACTCAGCTGACGGTGCGTCATGCTGGCCGGGTGCAGCACGCAGGTACGCACATCAGATACATGGGTTACGATGCCGGCAAGTTTCAAACTGTCCATCATTCTGCCTCCGGCCTCTTTGCCGCCTTTCACACCGCAGCAGAGCACGCCGGAACCGGCTTTAAGATATTTTTTCGCCTTGGCGTAATTCGGATTTGAAGGCAGAAACGGATAATTCACCCAGTTTATTTTGGGGTGTTTTTCCAGAAATTCCGCCAGTGCGAGGGCGTTCTGGCTGTGACGCTCCATGCGCAAATGCAGAGTCTCCGCTCCCAGATTGGCCAGGAATGCATTCATCGGCGAAAGCACCATGCCGATATCCCGGAGCAACTGGAGACGCAATTTAGCCAGATATGCCATTTTGCCGAATGCCTTGCAGTACACCGTACCGTGATAGGTTTCATCCGGTTCAGTAAGTTCAGGGAATTTATCACTGGAAGCAAAATCAAAGGTTCCGCCATCCACAATAACCCCACCCAGACTTACTGCGTGGCCGTCCAGATATTTGGAACTGGAATGCGTTACAATATCTGCGCCGAACTCGATCGGACGGCAGAGTATCGGAGTGGGAAAAGTATTATCCACAATAAGCGGCACTCCGTTGTCGTGAGCGGCTTTGGCAAAAACTTCAATATCCAGCACCGTCAACGCCGGATTGGCCAGTACCTCGCCGAACACCAGCTTGGTATTCGGACGGAAAGCCCGGCAGATTTCCTCATAACTGGAATCCGCCGGAATAAAGGTGCAGTCAATGTTCATCCGCTTCAAGGTGTGCTTGAGCAACGTGCTGCTGCCTCCGTAAAGCGCGCTGGAGGAAATAATATGATCCCCCGACTTGGCCAGGTTGAAAACAGCCATGGCAGTGGCACTCTGGCCGGAAGACACCGCCAATGCGCCGACACCGCCCTCAAGCATGGCGACTTTCCCCTCAAAAGCCGTTACGGTCGGATTGGCCAGACGGGTGTAGAAATACCCCTCTTTTTTCAAATCGAATAAATCAGCCACACTTTGGGCATTGTCATAGCGGAAAGTAGTGCTCTGGACAATCGGCACCACCCGGGCGTCACCGTCGCCCGGCACATAAGATCCCTGAAC
>CASECL010000247.1 GCA_949286445.1 uncultured bacterium
AAGGTGAGGATTGAACATTTCTATTGCCTGACGGTAATAATTATTGCCGGATGCCGGAAAATTTCCCGCCGGTAAAAAAGCCGCCCCGCGTTCCGCTCCGGATAATTGTACCGGACGGGACACGGGGCAATGCCGGAAGCGGAAAATCCGGGTTGCCGGGCTATGATTTTATCCGGAATAAAATTGCGTAGGCTACCGGCACTACAAACAAAGTAAGAATTGTCGCTCCCAGTAATCCAAACATTATTGTCGCAGCCATAGAATTGAAAAACGCATCAAAAAGCAGCGGAAATACACCGAGAACCGTAGTTCCTGCCGCCATGGTCACCGGACGCAGACGGCTGACGGAGGCATTTATCACTGCCGGCAGGGGCGGTGTACCGTTTTGACGTTCCAGATTTATCTGGTCCAGCAGCACAATGGAATTTTTCAGCAGCATCCCGGCCAGACCGAGAAAACCGATGATCGCCATAAATCCAAAGGGCAAATTCAGCATGAAAAGTCCGCCCACCACCCCGATCAGGGCAAACGGCAGAACTGCAAATGCCACAACCGTTTCACGCAAGGTGCGGAACAGGGTCGCCACCACCAGAAACATCAATATCAGACTGATGGGAAACAGCGTTTTAAGTTTTTCCAATGCGATCTGATTTTGTTCCAGTTCGCCGCCCCATTCCAGCGAATACAGCGGAGGCAGCGGAATAGCTTCAATCTCTTTTTGCAGCTGTTTCTGCAAAGCCGCCGCGGTGCCTTTCACCGGAGAACATTGGGCAGTGATGGTCGGCATGCGGTCACGATGTCTGATCTGGGGATCTTCCCATACGGTTTCAATCCCGTCGCAGGCTTGCGCCAGAGAGTAACTTTTGCCGGTGGAACTGCTCCAGACCCGGACTTGATCCAGTTCCGAAATGTTTTTCCGGTCATCGCTGACCGAACGGGAAATGATTGGAATTAAATTGTTGTTTTCCTTTAAAATACCACAGGTAACACCATTGAAGTTCCACTGCAATGACTGCATTAGATCTTTGCGGGAAATGCCGGTTCTGCGCGCTTTGATTTCAGAATAGTTCAGCCGGATCGTTTTTACCGGTTCCCGCCAGTCGTCGCGGATATAGCGGGCGTTGCCGGATTGGCGCATAATCTCTTTGGCTTTTGATGAGAGCTGCCGGAGCACTGCCGGATCCGGACCGCGGAAGCGGGCTTCAATTTTAAACGGTATTACCATGGCATCGGAAAAACGCATCAGCATAGCGTCTGCACTGGGATAATTCTCTTTGATGTAATCACTTATTTTGCGGCTCAATTCCTCAATGTTGCGGTAATCATCCACATCGATCACAATCTGCCCGTAATCCGGAGAGGGACTGTTGTAATCATAGCTCAGAATAAACCTCAATGCACCTTCGCCGACGAAACTGGCGGTAGATTTCACCCCCGGCAGGGTGCGGATATAACCGGCAATAGCTTCCACATCTTTTCCGGTGTCTTCTATGTGGCTTGCCTGATTGCGCCAGTAATCCAGATAAAACTGTTTCCGGGTCGAGTCCGGGAAAAATGTTTTCGGCAATCTGCCGTAGCCCCACCCGGCAAAAACCAGGCTGGCCAGAATAATAATTATAACGGTTATACGGTGGGCAAGACAGGACTGCAGAAGTTTCCGGTAGAAATGGTATATTCTGTTGTCATATACCTCTTTGGCATCAGCTGCCGCCGGTTTTACCTTTATCAGCGCAAGGCACAGCAGCGGAGTGAAGGTCAATGCCATAATCCAGCTGAGCGTCAGAGATATGGCAATCACCTCAAACAGCGACCGGCAGAATTCGCCGATATTTCCCTCATTGAAGCCCACCGCGAGAAAGGCGAGAATTGCCACAATGGTAGCCCCCAGCAGCGGCCATTGGGTTTCATACACAATCTCTTTGAGTGCCTGAGATTTACCGGTGCCTCTGGAGGTCTTCACCAGATAGCCGTCAACAATCACAATGGCATTATCCACCAGCATTCCCAGTGCGATGATCAATGCTCCCAGTGACACCAGCTGCATATCAATATCGGCTAAATCCATTCCGATAAATGTTCCCAGAATAATCAGCAGCAGTGTTATTCCGATTACCAGACCGGAACGCCAGCCCATGGTCAGAAGCAGGATGCCGATGACAATCAGAACCGCTTCAATCAGATTGACGATAAAGGTGTTCATGGAGTCCTGAACATTTTCGGACTGGTAATTGATAAAATTGATTTCCATCCCTGCCGGGCGGCTGTTTTCCAGCCGGGCAAGTCTTTTTTTGACCGCCTCTCCCATGCGTACAACATTACCGCCGTCAACAGTGGAAATACCGATGCCGATGGCAGGCTGATCATTGAACCGCATAATTTGAGTGTCCGGTTCAATATGGCCGCGTTTTACCTCTGCAATATCTCCGATCCGGAACAAATGGCCATTGGTGTCTGATACATAAAGATTGCGGATTGCTTCCACGCCGTCAACCCCGCCGGTAACCCGCAGACGGGTGTATTCATCGCCTATTTTCACTGCGCCGGCATTTTCAATCAAGTTGCTGCTGCTCAGCGTCTGGAAGAGTTTTTCCTGAGAAATGCCCAGATTGGAAAGTTTCGCCCGGTCGAATTCCACATAAATGGCTTTTTCCGGCACGCCCCACAAGGCGACTTTGGCGACATCCGGGACCCGGAGCAGCTCTTTTTTCAGCAGGTCAGCGTAGTCTTTCAATTCATCAATGGTGTAGCCTTTGCCGGAAAGCGACAGGAATATACCGTAAACATCACCGAAATCATCGCCTACTTTGACCCCGGTTACTTCGGGAGGAAGTGATGGCTTGATGTCGTTGACTTTACGCCGGAGTTCGTCCCAGATCTGGGGAATTTCATCGGCGGAGTATTGACTTAATATTTCAACATAAATCAGCGAGAAGCCGTTGCGGCTGACCGAAGTGATATTGTCGATCTGCGGCATCTTCTGAATTTCTTCTTCAATTTTATCCGTTACCTCGGTCTCCACTTCACGGGCGGTAGCACCCGGATAAAGTGTTACCACGGAGGCCTTTTTTATTTTGAAAGCAGGATATTCCAGTTTGCCAAGATGAAAGAACGACACCAGCCCGACCAGTGCCGCCGCGGCCATAAGCAGCCAGAAAAAACTCTTATGAGTCAGAACGTAGTCAATGATTTTCATTCAGCACCTCCGGATTTAAAATTCTGACTGAGGTCTGAGCGGTGAGCCAGTCGCCGCCGGCGGCAACGACATATTCTCCGGGGGTGATGCCTTCTTCGATAAACAACATGTTTTCTCCGGCGGGAGCTCCGGGTTTTACTTCACGCAATTCCAGTTTGCCGGTTTCCGGGTGGTAAATCCATACCGAAGGGCGGTTGTCACGCTGGAACACCGCGGCGAATGGAAGCGTCAGACGTTTTTCCCGGCTGCTGTTGAAATGGGGAATGCCGTGTACTTCCACACTCATGCCCGGCAGAACCAGAAAGTCATCCGGTACTTTCATGCGCAGAGTAACTTCATAAGTCTCGCTTTCTTCCGAGGCTACCGGTTTGAATTCATGAATTGCTGCCTGAAGAGATCTTTGTCCCCGGCCGGGGAAAGTTACATCAAATTGCATACCCAGATAACGTTTCAAACCGTAAATACTGGCATTGGGCAGATTTCCGGCCGGGATGTTGATTTTTACTTCAACTTCACGCAGATCATCCAATGTTACTACCGGAACATTGGCGGCGGCAATTTCGTACTGTTCGATTTTCAGATCCGACACGGTGCCGTGAAAAGGGGCAATCAGCACGGTATCTGCCAGTTTGTCTTTGGCAATCTGCAGCGAGACCTCCAGCATTTTCAACTGGGCATCCGCGGCCTGTTTTTTGGTGACGCTGGAGTCATAAGCGGCTTGACTGACAGCTTTGGAGGCTATCAGCTGTTTATTGCGGCTGTATTCCAGATTGGCCAGTGAACTCTGAACTTTCTGAACTTCCAGCTCCTGGGTGAGACGGTCAACTTCGCGCTGGTAATCCCGCGGGTCAATCCGCATGAGAACGGTGCCGGCTTCAACCACTTTTCCGTAGGTTAAATTGCGTTCAATCACAGGGCCGGATACCCGGAAAAACAATTCTGCGTGTTTTACTGCCCGTATCCGTCCGGGGTAAGAAATTCCGGATGCGGATTTGTCTCCGGAGACCTTGTATAATTTTACCACCCGTTCCGGAGTGACGGCCGATACTTTGTTTTCCGGTGCCGGCTTCCAGAGCAGCCAGCCGATGGCGGCTGCGCTGATAAGAACGGTAATTCCAATTCCTGCTGTAATTTTCACTTTGGACATATATGAGTTCCCCCGGATTTACTGTTTTATCAATAACGGCATTTCCAAACCACACCCCGGCTTTTTGCCATCATTTTATTCCGGAAAGCTGGCGGCGTGGACTGCTTTTTACGGTTTGGTTATTTTTGAAGTACGGTGTTCTTTTTCAGTTTGAGGTACCTCCGGAATATGAAAATTACGGTTTTTTCCTTTCAACAGATATGCTTGTGATTTTCCGGTTTTATTTTCTGACCGGGTTTTATTTTTTCTGTTCAGCCATGCGGTGGGGAGAATGCCTGATTTATCCTGTTTTAATTTATGAAAACCTGTTTTTACTCTTTTATGACAATCCCAGGCCGCTTAATAATATTTTTGTAGTGAAATACTGCAGCCTGCGGTCGAAAATGGGTGATACTTTTCCCTGGGGATGAAATAATTCAATCATGCCGGGGCAGGCGGAACAAAGATATTTGGGACAGATCAGGAAAAGATACCAGCAGAAGGCGGTTTCAAAATCATCATTTCCGGTGATTTCCCGGAAAATATCACAGAAAAGCGTTACATTTGGATTGATATAGCGGTTGATGATTTTTTCCCGCAGCGGATGCGGATACTGGAGTACCTGCAAAAGCATACTGATAGCCTTGTCTTCTTCCGGTCGGTTGGACAGATTTTTGAAAACGCATTCCACCAGTCCGGTGATAAAGATAGTCTGCCCGTCGCGGGACTTGAGCAATACGGAATTTTCTTCATAATACTTTCTCATATTGCTGTTGTGCCATCTGGACAGAGCCTCCTCGATTACGGACTGAATCAGACCGTCTTTGCCGCCGAAGTAATAATTTATCATACAGGCATCCACGCCGGCTTCACGGGCGATTTCGCTTAATTTCACCCGTTCAATGCCGCGTTCGGCGAAGAGTTTTCCCGCCGCGCGGATGAAGGCACTTCTGGATTTATTTCCTGCCTTGGTATTCATATTGTATTTCCTGTAGTTTTCTGATTAAATATACATTTAAAAATGTAATAATCAATATATATACATATTTATTTTTATTTTTTAGGGTATTTTTGCCAAAATATATAAGAAAATAGCCGTAAATTATATTTGAATTATCAAGAATGACCAATGAATTAATCGCCTTATGATTGTCGGTAAAAGAGGGGGTAATGAAAATTTTACTTTTTCATGACGTGGTATGGTTGAGTTGGTTACTGGGAGGGATTGCCGGTTTTCCGGTTTTCCGGGGTGCGGAGGAGCGTAGAGTGTTTGCCGGCTGAAAATGCAGGCGTATTATAAAATTTCCATGAATATCTCTGGAAACAGTATTAAACCATTGAGTCGCAGAAGTTGGTATAAGTTTTGCCATAAATTTATAAATAATGGATCTGGAGATGAACAGTAAATTAGGTTTGTTGGAAATAGAAATGACATCACAGATGTATGTTATTTTCTGTTTTAAATTATCTGTGCTATCGGGGGGAAATTGCGGTGCATTCGGCAGATAAGGTTTGGTATTCCAACACATTATGTTAATATCCGGCCGTGAAACGAACTTTGACACATGAAAGGAGTTTGGAATTACCTCTGGCTGGTTTGCGGTTTTTTTTGCGGTTTTTTTGCGGGTTGGTTTGCGGGTTGGTTTGCGGGTTTTTTGCGGGTTTTTTTGCGGGTTTTTTTGCGGGTTTTTTTGCGGGTTGGTTTGCGGGTTGATTCGCGGGTTTTTTTGCGGGTTGATTCGCGGGTTTTTTTGCGGGTTGGTTTGCGGGTTGGTTTGCGGGTTGGTTTGCGGGTTGGTTTGCAGGTTGGTTTGCAGGTTGGTTTGCAGGTTGGTTTGCAGGTTGGTTTGCGGTTTTTTTGCGGTTTTTTTGAGGTTTTTTTGCGGTTTTTTTGCGGTTTTTTTTCGTTTTTTTTGCTGTTTTTTAGAGGT